>JALYHG010000020.1 GCA_030776725.1 Actinomycetota bacterium | reverse complement strand
CGAGCCGATCACCAGGAGCAGCGGTGGATCCTGAGGCGCTGTGGGAGCGCTACCACGAGACCCACGACGGTGCCGCCCGCGACGCCCTGATCCTGCATTACTCGCCGCTGGTCAAGTACGTCGCCGGTCGGGTCGGCGTCAGCTTGCCGGACACCATCGAGCACACCGATCTGGTCTCCTACGGGATCTTCGGGCTGATCGACGCGATCGAGCGCTTCGACCCGGGCAAGGGCGTGAAGTTCGCCACGTACGCGGTGACGCGGATCCGCGGGGCGATCATCGACGAACTGCGCAAGGTCGACTGGGTCCCGCGCTCGGTCCGCAACAAGTCCAAGGCGATCGCGGGCGCGATCCGCCGGCTGGAGATCGACCTCGGGCGGACACCCAGCGATGAGGAGATCGCCGTCGAGCTGGAGGTGACCGTCGAGGAGTTCCACCACATGCTCGAGGAGACCGCCTACACCTCGGTCGCTGAGTTGGACCGCACCCTGGGAGGAGGCGACGGAGACGAGCAGGTCACGCTGGTCGACACGCTCCAGGACACGGCGATGTTGGGCCCCCTCGACGCCGTCGACGAGCAGGCGACCCGCGACATCCTCGTCGAGTCGATCCGGAAGCTGTCCGAACGCGAACAGAAGATCATCGCGTTGTACTACTTCGAAGGCATGACCTTGGCCCAGATCGGGGGGGTCCTCGGGGTCACGGAGTCGCGGGTCTGTCAGATCCACTCGAAGGCCGTGATCACGCTGCGCAACAAGATGATCGACGCGATGGCGAGCTGAAGCGGGCGCAACCCGGGTCCAACAGCGCACGGTCGTGCCCGTGGCTGGCACGTGGCGCGACGCCCAAGCGGCCGGACCTGGTCGCCCGCGGTGGCGTTACCGTCGCGGTGTCACGACTCGAGGAGACGGTGGCGATGAACGATGGCGCCAAGGAAACCTTGAGCATCACCGACAACCGGACGGGGCGCCGCTACGAGGTGGAGCTGGTCGACGGTGCGGTCCGCGCGATGGATCTGCGTCAGATCAAGGTCTCCCACGACGACTTCGGCCTTCTGTTGTACGACCCGGCCTTCCGCAACACCGCCAACTGCCGTAGCGAGATCACGTTCATAGACGGTGCCGCGGGGGTGCTGCGCTACCGCGGGTACGCGATCCAAGACCTCGCCGACCGCAGCTGCTTCCTGGAGGTGGCCTACCTCCTGGTTCACGGGGAGCTGCCGAGCAAGGATCAGTACGACGAGTGGGTCTACGACATCACCCACCACACGATGATCCACGAGAACATCAAGAAGTTCATCGACGGGTTCCATCACGACGCCCACCCGATGGGCATCCTGGTCGGCACGGTCGGGGCGTTGTCGACCTTCTACCCCGAGGCGAAGCAGATCCACGATCCCGAGGTCCGGCACAAGCAGATCGTCCGGCTGATCGCGAAGTTCCCGACCCTGGCGGCGTTCGCCTACCGCCACTCGATCGGGCTGCGCTACGCCTACCCCGACAACGACCTGTCGTTCCCCGGGAACTTCCTCAACATGATGTGGAAGAAGACCGAGCTGAAGTACGAGCCCGATCCGGTCCTGGAACGGGCGATGGACGTGCTGTTCATCCTCCACGCCGACCACGAGCAGAACTGCTCGACCACCACGATGCGGACGGTGGGAAGCTCCGACGCCGACCCCTACTCGTCGGCCGCGGCGGCGGTCGCGGCCCTCTACGGCCCCAAGCACGGCGGAGCGAACGAGCAGGTGCTACGGATGCTCGAGCAGATCGGTGACGTCCGGGAGGTCCCGAAGTACGTCGAGCGTGTCAAGCACGGTGACTTCCGCCTGATGGGCTTCGGCCACCGCGTGTACAAGAACTACGACCCGCGCGCGCGAGTGGTGCGCGACCTCGCCCACGAGGTGTTCGGGGTGACCGGGAAGAACCCGCTGATCGACATCGCCGTCGAGCTGGAACGCATCGCGTTGGAAGACGACTACTTCCTCGAGCGCCGCCTGTACCCCAACGTCGACTTCTACACGGGGATCATCTACCAGGCGATGGGCTTCCCCACCGACATGTTCCCGGTTCTGTTCGCCATCGGTCGGATCGCGGGTTGGGTCGCCCAGTGGCAGGAGAACCTGCTCGACGAGGAACAGGCCATCGCCCGTCCCCGCCAGCTGTACGCCGGGACCGCCGAGCGCGGTTACGTCCCGATCGACCAGCGCGGCTGACCGTGTCGGTCTTCGACGGTGTGGGCGTGGCGCTCGTCACGCTCTTCGACGCTGATGGCAGGCTGGACACCGATGCCACGGCCGAGCACGCCGAGCGTCTGGTCGAGGCAGGCGTCGCCGCGGTGGTGGTGGCGGGCAGCACCGGCGAGGCACCGACGCTGGACGCTGAGGAGCGCGTCGCGCTGGTCGCGACCGTCCGCCGGCGGATCGCCGGACGGGTCCCGGTGGTGGTGGGGACCGGGGCGCCGTCGGCGCGCCAGGCTGTGGGTCTGACCCGGGCTGCGTGTGACCACGGCGCTGATGCGGTGCTGGCGCTGTCGGGCCTGCACGCCGCCGATCCACGGCCCTACTACGAAGCGGTGCGTGGCGCCGCGGGCGACGTCCCGGTGCTGGCCTACCACTTCCCGACCATGGCACCGCCGGGGATCCCGGTCGCTGCTCTGCCGTCGCTCCCGGTCGTCGGCGTGAAAGATTCGACCGGCGACCCCGACCGGCTGTTGCACACCCTGGACGTGTACGACGGAGACGTGTACGTCGGCTCTTCATCGCTGCTGACCATGGCGGGGGCCGTGGGCTGCCGCGGTGCCGTCCTGGCGCTGGCCAACCTCGAACCCCGACGCTGCGTCGAGGCCTTCCGCGGCGATGGAGGCGCCCAGCGGGCCCTGGCACCTGTCCACCGGCGTGTGGCGTCACCGTTCCCGCGGGGACTGAAGGAGGCGCTGGCCGAGTCCTTCGGGACCTCGCCGGTGTGCCGGATGGGCTGATCGCGTCAGCAGCGGCGACCGTCGACGGCGTCGAGCTCGCCACGACGATCGTCGGGGATGACCGACCGGTTCCCGATCAGCAGCAGGTCCACCTGGGGTGATCCGCAGGCGGCCACCAGGTCGCGGGTGATCGTCGGGACGAAGTCGGCGGCGACCAGCACGACCGGCGCAGCGGCGTCGGCGGCGATGCCCGCCGCCGCCAGCCCGTAGCCCCAGCCGTCGCCGTGGTAGCCGTTGAGGATGACGAACCGGCGGGGGCCGCTCGTGGTGGTCCCCCACAGTCGGCTGGCGATCGCCCCGGCGGTCTCCGCACGGCTGGGGCCCGCCACCCGGTCGGGGTTGGGCACCGCCCCGGCGACCGCGGCGGACAGCGCAGCAGTCCCGCCCAGAACGACCGTGCGGGTGGGGACGTCGCGGGCGAGCCAGTCGCGGACGGAGTCATGCAGGGAGCCGGTCGGGTTGAGCAGCACCGGGTGGCCGGTGCGAGCAGCGAACGCCCCGCCGGTCACCGAGTCCGCCCAACCGGCGCTCGGATCGTGCGCCGGGCCGTGGCTGCGCGCGAGGATGACCTGGTCGCTTCCGGGACGCAGTCGCCGGACCTGGTCGGCGACGGCGAGAGCGGTCTCCACCCGAGTGGCGCCGCTCAGACGGCGGGTGGCGTAGCCGTCGGCTTGCGCGGCGCTCTCGACCTCGACGCCGACCGCGCCGCGACCTCCGAGCAGGTACACGGTGGCGCCCGGCGGGAGCACCCGGCGAAGTTCAGCGCGCGTGACGGTGGACAGCGCACCGGTGGTCGTGAACAGCAGTGGGCCGCGCCCGGCCAGTGCTGATCCGGCGAGCGAGTCCGCGAAGACGTCGTCTCGGGAAAGGACCGCGTACGGGGCTGCGCCGGGCGCGAAACGGGCCTGGCTCAACCCGACCGCGGCGGCAGTGGGGCTGGCTTCGTCGACGCGCTCGGTCGTTGCCGGGTCGCCATCGAAGCGCACAGCGGGTCTGACCGGCGCGGGCGGCTGCGACGGCGGGCTGTCACCGACCGCGTTGGTTGCGACCACCGTGACCTGGTAGGCCACCCCGTTGGTGAGGCCGGTCAGCCGCGCGGACGTCGCGGAACCGGTCACGGTCACCGTCGTGGAACCCGGCGTCGCCGTGACGGTGTAGCGCTCCACCGCCGCGCCGCCGTCGTCGGTCGGGGGCACCCACGTCACGCTCGCCCCGCGGTCCGTCGGCGTCGCGCTCACCCCGTTGGGTGCGGTCGGGGGCCCACGCGGGTCGACCAGCACCGGCGGAGCGGTGTCGGTGGAGCCCGCCGTCTTGGCGGCCACCGACCGCCGGATCTCGGGCAGGCGCTCGTCGAGCCGGTCGCCGGGGCAGTCGGTCGACGAGAAGTCCTGGTGGCCGGAGATCGCCGGCACGGTCCGGGAGGTGCTGCCGTCGGAGTACGTGACGTGCGCCTGCGGGTCGAGGCCGTGGCGGGCGGCGAGCTCCGCCAGGGCGTCCTCGAGCGTGCCGACCGCGGCGGGGGTGGGTTCCTCGCCGGTCTGGCCGGGCGCACCGAAGTGGCCCAGAAGGGCCACACCGATGTTGCCGGTGTTGTAGCCGCCGACGTGTGCGCCGGTCACCACCCGGTCGCGGTCGTCGTGGGCGAAGTCACGACCGTCACCGCCGGCATCGCAGCGGCGGCTGTCGCCCCCCGACCAGCGTCCCTCGTAGATGCGGCCGTGCGGGTCGATCAGGTACTGGTAGCCGATGTCGTCCCATCCGCGGACATCGACGTGGTAGGCGTAGATGCCGCGCACGACGGCTGCGGGATCGTCGCCGCTGCGGTTGAGGCGAGCGGTGTGATGCACGGTCATCACCCGAGCCGCGCCGAAGGATCGCGACCCGGTCCGGATCGACTCGTCGGCCTGCCACTCGCCGCGTGACAGGCAGCGCTGCAGCGCATCGGCAGCGGCCGCCGGTCGCCTCCCGATCTGCTCCAGAGGACCGTCTGTGGTGTTGATCGCAGCGACGCGGGCGTTGGCGGCCACAGGGGGGATCCCGCGGACCTGGTAGGCGTCGGCGTCGTCGCCGGCCACCAGCCCACTCGCCCACTGTCCCTCGGCGTCGGCGCCGTCCTCGATCAGCGCGATCCACGGTCCCCACGTCCGGCCGTGGCGGAAACGCACCGCCCCGTTGTCGCCCGCTTGGGCGCCGACTCCGTCCCCGTGCCACACCACACCGAGGTGGTCGATCGGGAAGCCCGGCTCGACCACGCCGGCTGCGGCGCGGCGGACGTCCAGCAGCGTCCGTGGCCGGCGGTGGGCCTCCGAGGCGGCCTGCGGCACGGTCAGGCCGGCGACCAGCACGCTGAGAGCCACGACGATCCGCAACCCGACGTCACGCCCCACGGCTGTTCCCCTCGTCTGCCGGACGGCCGCGCAACACCCCCGACACCGCGCCGCGCACCGCGCCCTGCACCGGCCCCCGCAACGCACCGGCCGTCCGCCGTCGCAGCGGCACGTCACTGTCGTGTGGCGGCCGGCCGTCGTCAACCGCGTCGACGATGGATGGTTCCGGCCGTGGCAGGTGCCAGACTGCGGACACCCGCGCGGAGGACGACGTGACCGAGACCCACGACGAGGTGTGGGGCGCCACCGTCCGTGGGGGGCGGCGTCGGGGACGACGTGGCGTGCGGGTCGTCCTGGTGATCGTCGTGCTGCTGGTGCTCGCCGCGGCGGCGATGGGGGTGGGGGCGGCCGTGTACGCCAGCGCGCAGATGGAGCGCGTCGAGGTCGGTGGCCTCGACGGCGGAAGCCGCCCCTTGCACGTGCTGGTCGTGGGTTCCGATAGCCGCGCCGGGCTGACACCCGAGGAGCAGCGCGAACTGGCGACCGGTGACACCGCCGGCGAACGCGCCGACACGATCTTCTTGATGACCGTCTCCGGCCGGCGCGCGGCGGTGCTCGCCTTCCCCCGGGACCTGTACGTCGAGCGCTGCGATGGTTCTAGAGGCCGCATCAACGGCGCGTTCGCGATCGGCGGGGCGGACTGCCTGGTGCGAACGGTGCGGGACCTGTCCGGCATCCCGATCGATCACTACCTCGCCGTGCACTTCCTGGGGTTCCGGCACATCGTCGACGCGGTCGGGGGGGTCGACCTCTGCCTCGACCGACCCATCGCCGACCCCTTCGCCGGGATCGACCTGCCCGCAGGCTGTCAGCGGCTGGACGGTCGAGAGGCGCTGGGTTACGTCCGGGTCCGGAAGATCGACAGCGACCTGCAGCGCATCGAGCGCCAGCAACAGTTCCTCAAGGCGCTGGCGCAGGAGATCATCTCGCCGTCGGTGGCGCTGAACCCGGTGCGCCTGTACGACACGGCCGGGCGGGTCGGGAACGCCCTCACCGGCGACCAGGGACTGGGGACGGTGGCGCTGGTTCGGCTGGGGCTGGGCATGCTCGGCGTCGCATCCGGCAGATCGGTGACCCACACCGTCCCGGCCACGCCGGCCAACGTCGGCGGTGGCGCTGTGCTGCGGGTGAACGAGGACGAGGCCGAGCAGCTCTTCGAGCGGTTCCGGGACGGTTCGGTCCTGGCCGAGGCGGCTGGCGGGGCGCAGGTCGACCCGGCCGACGTGGAGGTCAGGGTCCTGAACGGCGCCGGCATCACCGGGCTCGCGGCACGCACCGCGGACCGGCTGCGCTCGGACGGCTTCCGCGTCGTCAGCGTCGCTGACGCCCCGCAGCAGGTGGACCGCACCGTGGTGAACCACCCGCCGGGGCAGCGGGCTCAGGCCGAGGCCGTCGCCCGTGCGCTGGACGGGCGAGCCGAGCTTCGCGATGACCCGACGGTGGAGACGGTCACGGTCGTGCTCGGCCCCGACGCAGCGTGACTGCGCGGCGCTCTAGGGCCCGGGCTCGGGGCGGACGTCCAGCAGCTGCGCGAGCTGCGCGGCGTTGCGCACGCCGTAGTCGCGGTAGCAGTTGTTCATGATCGCGTGTGTCTCGCGGGCTTGGGCGCTGAGCTGCTGGACGCGGCCTGCCCACTCGGCCAGCTCCTCGGTGGAGTACAGGTAGGCGAACCGCTCCGCGGCCGTGATGCCCTCCTTCTCCCAGGTCTCGCGGTTGTGGCCGTGGAACCGGATCACCGCCAGGCGGTCTGTGGTGGCCGCGACGACAGGCGGGACGGAGGTCTCGAAGCCCTGCGGCTCGTCGACGCACACGTAGGCCAGACCCAGCTCCTCCAACAGGTCGAGGGTGCGGTCGGCGTCTGCCCCGTCCATCCACGAACGGTGCCGGAACTCGACCGCGAGGTCGTAGTCGGGGAGGCGCTCCGGAAGCCGCGCGAGGTAGTCGCGTGCCGCCCGGCCGGGGCGGAACCACGGCGGGAACTGGAAGAACACCGCTCCCAGCTTCCCCGCGGAGTGCAGCGGCATCAGCGCCGTGCGGACGTGCTCGAAGGCGCGGTCGACCGCACCCGACGGCAGGTGCGAGAGGTACACCCGCCGCTTGCCCTGGTGCTCCACAGGCAGGTCGGCGAGGACGTCCTCCCACACGGCATCGGGTGATGCGGGATGGTGGGTGAGGAGCGAGAACGCCTTGACGTCCATGCGGAAGTCGTCGGGCGTGCGCTCGGTCCACAGCGCGGCTAGCTCCGCGGTGGGCGGGTAGTAGTAGGTCGCGTCGACCTCGACCACCTTGAACCGTTCCGCGTAGTAGCGCAGTCGCTCCTCGGCGCTCATCGACCGGCGCGGGTACCAGTCGCTCTCACGGATCAGCGTCCGATCGGTCCACGACGCCGTCCCGACGCGGACGTCGCCGTTGTCGCCGCCTCCCGGCACCCGACCTCCTCCGCGGCCGCCCGCCGCCATCCTCGCACACCGGTCGTACCATGCCGCGCCGGCCACGTGAGCGAGGAGCCCGTCGGTGCCGCGGCGCAGCTACGGCCGGTTCGACGACCGGCCACACGACTACGACGCGGTCCTGTACCTGTCGTTCGGCGGGCCCGAGGCGCCAGAGCACGTCATCCCGTTCCTCGAACGGGTGACCCGCGGCCGCAACGTCCCACGCGCGCGTCTCGACGAGGTCGCCGAGCACTATCACCTGTTCGGCGGCGTCAGCCCGCTGAACGCACACAACCGGGCCGTGATCGCAGCCCTGCGTGAGGAGCTGGCCAACCGGGGCCCCGATCTGCCGGTGTACTGGGGGAACCGCAACTGGCATCCGTTGCTGGGCGACACCGTCCGTCGCATGCGTGACGACGGGGTGCGTCGTGCCGTGTGCTTCATCACGTCCGCCTACAGCTCGTACTCCAGCTGCCGCCAGTACCGTGAGGACATCGCCCGTGCCCGGGCCGAGGTCGGGGCCGACGCCCCGCAGATCGACCCGATCCGCCCGTTCTACAACCACCCAGGGTTCATCGAGTCCCAGGCGCGGAAGGTGAACGTCGCGCTGCACGCCATCCCCGACCACCGCCGCGCGGCCGCCCACCTGACCTTCACCGCGCACAGCATCCCCGTCACGCTGGCCGAGGCCAGCGACTACCAGGATCAGCTGCAGGAGGCGTGCAGCCTCGTGGCCGGACGCGTCGGCGGCGACCATCCCTGGGCGCTCGTGTGGCAGAGCCGCAGCGGCCCGCCGGAGGTCCCGTGGCTGGAGCCCGACATCATCGATCACCTCGACAGCCTGCATGCCGCTGACATCACCGACGTGGTGATCGTCCCGATCGGGTTCGTCAGCGATCACCTCGAGGTGCGCTTCGATCTCGACGTCGAGGCGGCTGCCCACGCGGCGTCGCTCGGCCTGCAACGCGTGCGTGCGGACACCGTCGGCGCCGATCCGACGTACGTCCGGATGATCCGCGACCTGATCGTCGAGCGTTCGGCCGCGCAACCGCACCGCCCCGCCCTCGGCGTTCTGGGGCCATGTCACGACGTGTGCGGCACTGGCTGCTGTGTCCCGACGTGACGTGCGGGGAGCCGCCACGGGCGGCTCACGGCGCATAGGCTCGGTAGGAGGGAGCCGGCCGAGCGAGGAGCCGCGTGGAGCGCGACCCCACAGCAGCCCATTCACACATCCTCGTGCGCGGCACGAAGACCGGGCTGCCGTACTCGAAGGGCCTGCTGGCCACGTCGGTGCAGGCCACCGGCCTGGCCCCCGCCCGCGCCTACGGCGTCGCCGAACGCGTGGAGAGCGTCCTGCGCGGCAGCGGCACGCGGGAGGTCAGCGTCGAGGAGCTGCGCCAGGTCGCGGTGCAGGTGCTGCGCGACACGGTCGGTGAGAAGGCCGCCGAACGTTACCTGCGTTGGCAGCGCGCCCAGGAGCGCCAGCTCCCGTTGATCGTGTTGATCGGCGGGGCCACCGGGGTGGGCAAGTCGACGGTGGCCACGCACGTGGCCGGCCGTCTGGCCATGACCCGCATCGTGTCGACCGACGCCATCCGTGAGGTGATGCGTAGCACGATCAGCCAGGAGCTGATGCCGGCGCTGCACGTGTCGTCGTTCGAGACCGTCGACGCGGTCCCCCCGGCGGTGTCCGTCGTCAAGGAACCGTTGATCGCTGGGTTCCTGCGGCAGGTCCAGGCCGTCGCGGTGGGGATCCGCCACCTGCTCGAACGCGACGCCCTCGAACGCACCGACATGATCGTGGAGGGGGTGCACATCCTGCCGGGGATGATCACCGCGTCTCACGTCGAGGACGCCGCCGTGGTCCAGGTGGTTCTCACCGTCGATGACCCCGACGTGCATCGCTCGCACCTGTCGGGTCGGTCACAGCAGGCCCCGGACCGCCCCCGTGAGCGGTACCTGGAACACTTCGAGGAGATCCGGGAGATCCAGGAAGAGGTGATCCGGCGCGCCGAGGCCGCCGGTGTCCCGATGGTGCGGTCCTACGGGCTCGACGCGACGGTCGACGAGGTCCACGGGCTCGTGGTCGACGCGGTCCTCCAGCGCCAGGGCGGAGCGACCCCCGACGTCGCCGCCACGTCCGGCGGGCAGGTCCTCAGCGGCGCGCGCGGTGACGGCGGTCGGCGAGGCTGAGCAGCCGGTCGAAGGCCCCCTCCAGAGCGTCGGGGTCGACGCCACCGACCGGCTCGGGACGGTTGTCGCAGAACACCACGTCGGTTCCGTTGTCGCGGGCGGCGCGCACGACGACGTCCACGGCTGCGGCCTTCAACTCCGTCACGAGGGCGTCGTGCGGCGGTGCGTGCGAGAGATCGTCGAGGAGGGCCGGCCGGTCGGCGAGATTCTGGCTGGCCCCGACGACCGTCGCGCCGAAACGCTCCTCCAGGGTCTTCGTCAGACGATCGGCGGCACGACCGCGGGCGGTGCTGACGACGAACACACGCCGACCGGAGACGTCACCCAGCGGGTGGGGTCGCAGGTCGGTGAGGACGGGTTCGGGGACCGGCTGATCGTCTCGGCGTGGTAGCTGGTTCAGCAGCTCGCGGACCGACCGCACGAGCGTCTTGAGGCGAGCGTCGTCGGCGTCCTCACCGGCGAAGCCGATCAGGACCGCGTCCGCGAGGATGAACCGCAGCGGCAGCGACGCCAGCAACTGCCCCGGGTCCTCGCCGGCGGGCACGATCAGCGCCGTGGCGTCGGCTGCACACGGCGGCAAGGCCGAACCGGAGCCCTCCAGGACGGTCAGGTCGCTGCCGGGCTGCTCCTCAGCCTGCGCCACGCCGGCGGCCACGTTGGACAGCGCGACCTCCCCGGCAGGGCCGTCGCCGACGCGGTAGCAGCCGATGCTCGCGGCGCCGGTCGTGACGGCGTCCTCGTAGAAGTCGCTGGCGGCGTGCCCACCCGCTTCGACGACCTCCAGCAGCCGCTCGGGATCGAGCGATTCCCCGGCGGGGATCACGATCGGTTCCGGCGGCCCACCCCGTCCCATGGCCACCACCACCGGCGTCCGGCCGCGTCGCTGGGCGTGGCGGACGAGCGCCCCCGACATGGCGGTCTTCCCGGTCCGCTTGCCCGTCGCCACCACCGCGACGGTCGGCCGGGTGGTCAGCCACGGCAGGTCCGGCGGCGTGTAGCGCACCCCCGGAGAGTCGTACGGGACGCCCGCCGCCAGAGCGATCGCTGCGAGACGCAGCCGGCGGGGCGCCTCGACCACCGGGGGACCCGACAGATCGATCACGACGTCGGGTGCGGTGTCGCGCAGGACCTCCAACAGTTCATGCTCGGCGGACGCCGGCCAGCGGGCCGGCACACCGAGGTCCGGTGGCACCCCCGGCTCGTCGAGCTTCTCGCCCCCGCCGAGCACGACGACCTGGACCGGTTCGAGTCCGTCGTCGGCCAGTCGCGTCAAGGCCCGGCGCAGGACGGGCGGGTGGTGCTCGCCGTCGACCAGCACCACAGCCCGGGCGCCACCCGCCGGACGGTCGCTGTACATCCGGCCCCGGTCGGTCACGTCAGTCGACCGGCAGGTGGTTGGAGGCGAAGAAATCATCGGTGACGAAGAACGCCTCCTGGACGATCCGCTGGGTCATGCGGCTACGGATGACGGCGAGCTGTCGGCGTCCGTCGGGGTAGTGGACGAACACCTTGATGCTCGAGGCGTCGACCACCAGCTCGTTCCAGGAGGGCGGGATCGCTCCCCGCACCCGCCGCGACGATGCCGTCCCGCAGTTGGCCACCAACGTCCCGTTGAGGCCCCAGAAGAACGGCACGTGCTTGTGTCCGGACAGGACCAGGTCGACGCCCCCCAGCTCGGTGAGGACCGCGAGGACGTCGCCGGCGTCCTGGATGACGTTCTCCTCCCGCCCGGCACCGGGGATCGCGACCAGGTGATGGTGCAGCACGAAGACGTTGAAGTCGTCGGGGTGGGTGAAGCCCTCCCGCACCCAGTCGTACCACTCCCGGCCGATCCGGCCTCCCTCCAGGTCGGGCTCCGACGAGTCGGCCCCCAGGACCGTGATGCCGCCCGTCCCCAGCCGCTCGGCGCGTTCACCGTCGAGCTCGATACGGCGACGGCTGAAGCGGTCGCCGAAGCGCCGCTCGAAGTGCACGTACCCCACGTTCCGCGAATCGTGGTTGCCGGGGACGACCACCGTCGGCGCGTCGATGCCTTCGAGTGCCGCGACGGCCTCGTCGTACTCCCAGTCGTAGCCTCCGGCGGTCAGGTCGCCGGCGACCACGACCACGTCAGGACCGACCTCGCGGATCCCCGTCACCGCCGACCGCAGCAGCTCGGGGTCGTACGCGCTGTCACCACAGTGGATGCTTCCCAGGTGGCAGATGCGCAGCGGTCGCGCGGCAGACACGTCGGGCTCCTTCACCGGGCAGGGACGGCGTCAACGCGGGTGTTGGCACGGAAGTCATCGGTGACGTAGAACGATTCGCGGATGGCGGAACGGTTGGCGCGGCTGCGGATCACCGACAGCTCCCGGCGACCGTCGTCGTAGTGCAGGTGCACCTTGATCGTCGCGGCGTCGATCATGATCTCGTTCCACGACGGTGGGGTCAGCCCCCTGACCCGACGCGTCGAGGTCGTGCCGGAGTTGCAGATCAGCATCCCGTTCAGCCCCCAGAAGAAGGGAACGTGCTTGTGGCCGCACATCACCAGATCGAGTTGGAGCCGGGTCAACACGTCCAGCACGTCGCCCGCGTCGCTAATCGTGTTGCGTTCCCGCCCCGTTCCGGGGATGGAGACCAGGTGGTGGTGCAGGACCAGGATCTTGATGTCGTCGGGCTCGTCGTACTGTGCACCGATCCAGTCGTACCACTCGCGACCGATCCGCCCGTCGTTGAGATCCGGTTCGGAGGAGTCTAGGCCGACGATCGTGACCCCCGTCGCGTTGATGCGCTCGGCGCGGTCGGGGTCGAACGTGATCCGCCGCCGGAAGTGACGGTCGCCGAAGAGCTGCTCGAAGTGCAGGTACCCGAGGTTGCGCGCGTCGTGGTTCCCGGGCACCACCACGGTGAGAGCTTCGAAGCGCCCGAACCACTCGGCTGCGTCGTCGTACTCCCACTCGAACCCGCCGGCGGTGATGTCGCCAGCGATGATGACCACGTCGGGGCGGAGCCTGTTGACGTCTCGCACGCAGCGCTCCATCAGCGACGCATCGAAGCTGGGGGTGCCGCAGTGCACGTCGCTGATCTGGACGATGCGGAACGGGACCTGCATGATGGACACCGCAACTACCTCCACACGGTCGGTACGCAGTCCAGGGTAGGCACCCCGCTCGGTTCCGGCCGTGACCCATGTCCTGGCGGGTGCGTTTAGCCTGGCAACCGGCGAGGAGGTGGGACGTGACCGGTCCGATGACGCACAGCCTGGTCCGCACGTTGAGGGAGGTCGCCGACTTCTCGGCGTTCCCCGACGAGGCGCTGGTGGAGGCCGTGGGGGCGTCGGCGAACCTGCTGTGGCCGTCCGGTGGCGTCGTGTTCGACGAGGGCGGGCCAGCGCAAGCGGTCTACGTCGTCCTCCGCGGTCGGATCCGGATCCGGACAGACGACGCCGAGACGCTGGCGGAACTCGGCCCCGGCGCCTACTTCGGCGAGCAGGCGGTGCTGCTGCGCACCACGCACTCGGCCAGGGCGGAGGCGGTGGAGGACTCCGAGTTGATGGTGATCCCCAAGTCGTCGTTCGAATCGCTCCTGGATGCCGCCCCCGAGGTCGCAGCCGGGTTCCGCCGTCGGCTGGAGCAGCGGCTGGCGGAACGCCGCGACCGGCCCGGGGCACCGTCCAGCGCCGACGGTCCTTCCGAGGGGGCCAGCGGTGCCGGGTCCGAGGGGGCCACCGATGCCGGGTCCGAGGGCGCCACCGATGCCGGGTCCGAGGGTGGCACCGATGCCGGGTCCGGGGACTGACGGCCGCCGGGCCGTTGCGTGAGGGCCGCACGGTGCGCTTCGTGACCGTCCCGGGGGCACGTGCCGGCGACGCCACCGGCACGGCGGTCGTGGTCGATGTGTTGCGGGCGTTCACCACGGCGGCGGTGGCGTTCGCCGGCGGGGCGCAGGAGATCCTGGTGGTCGAGGCGGTCGAAGACGCCATGGCGCTGCAGTCGCGGCGCCCCGGCGCGTTGCTGATGGGAGAGGTCGGTGGCTTGCCGGTCGATGAGTTCGACCTGTCCAACTCGCCGGTCGAGGCAGACGGCGCCGACCTCGGCGACCGGGTCCTGATCCAGCGCACGACCGCAGGAACCAGCGGCGCGGTCAACGCGCGTGGCGCCGACCGGCTGATCGCCGCATCGTTCGTGGTCGCCGAGGCGACCGTCCGCCAGATCCTGGGCTGGGATCCGGACACGGTGTCGTTCGTGATCACCGGTGCGCACAGTGGCCGCGACGCCGAGGAGGACCTGTCGTGCGCCGACTACCTCGCCGCTCGTCTGCGTGGCGAACGTCCCGACCCGGCGCCGTACCTGCAGCGGGTGCGGCGCTCGGACGCCGGGCGGCTGTTCGCCCAACCGGAGCACGCCCACCTGCCCCCGCACGACATCGATCTGGCCTGCGACATCGACCGCTACGACCTCGCACTCCCGATCGAACGGGCCGACGGGCATCTCGTGATGCGCCCGGCACATCCGTGAGCGCAAGGCGGACACGCCGATGTCGTGGGTGACCACCGTGTTGGTCATCGCCGCGGTCGTGATCGCGGTCGATGCCGCCGCCACCGTCGTTCTGCAGCGGATCGCGGGACGTGAGGTCAGCCGCGTGATCGGTGCGGGGGCGAGCGTCCGGCTGCGCGGATGGCCGGCAGCGCTGCGTCTGGCCACCGGGCTGACCACGTCCGCACGGATCGTCGCCACAGAAGTCCCTGTGGAGCCGACCACGATCGCTCGCTTGCAGATCGATCTGGAGGGGGTTCGCCGGTCGGGCGACGCGCACGGTGAGGAACGACACCACTTGGCGGTGCGGTCCGGGCGGTACTCAGCACGGATCGACGACGACGCGCTCGCGGCGCTGATGCCGGCGCCGGTCCGCGACGTTCACGTCGGCGACGGGCGGGTCCGGTTCTCCTTCCCCGGTGACGTGACCGTGGACACCGCGGTCGAGGTCCAAGATGGCGTGCTGCTGCTACGCCCCGTCGCCGGGCGGATCGGAGTCGTCGACCTGCTCCGTATCACACCCCCGATCGGGGAGTTGCCGTTCGGCGCCACGATCGCAGACGTCGAGACCGTCTCCGGGGCGCTCGTGGTGCACGGGTGCGTGCAGGGCGTCACGCTGGGCGCCGCCGATGCGAGCAGGTGAGGCGGGACCGCCCCAACACCACGCTGGACGGTCGACCTCACGTGTGACGCCGCGGGAGTGAGGACGCTGTGGGACAAGAGCAACCGCCGGGGATCCACGACGAGCACCCGTTCGTGACGCCGGAGGCCGACCGCGATCCGGTGCGACGGCTACGCGGCCGACTCGCCGCTCCCGTCACGGTGTGGACGGCGGGAACCGTGGCGGACCGGGCCGGCCTCACGATCTCATCCGTGCTGATCGCCGAAGGCGAGCCGCCGCACGTCCTGGGTCTGATGAGCGACCTCACGGACCTGTGGGAGACGATCCAGCACACGGGTTCGTTCGTGATGCACGTCCTGGACCGATCCCACGGGTGGTTGTCGGACCGGTTCGCGTTCCGGGTCCCCAGCCCCGGCGGGCCCTACGCCGGGCTGGAGATCACCGAGTCGGCGTTCGGGCCGGTCCTGGCTGCGGCCGGCACGCGGGCCTACTGCCGGGTGGTCGAGGCCCGGACGGTGGGGTACGCGCAGCTGGTGGACGCCGCCATCGAGGACCTCGAACTCGGCGGCCTCGACCCCCTGGTGCACTTCCGCGGCCGGTACGCGGGGCTGTCGACTGCCCTGTGAGTGTCAGCCCGCAGCGACCGCCCGAACGTCCTCCCAGGCGCGGACGGCGTGCGGTTGCCTTGACGTGACCATGGATGTCACGTCCAGCGAGCCGCCGGGGAGCGCGTCACGCGACGCGCGCTCCGCGGCGCGGATCGCAGCGGTGGTCGCGGTCGGGGTCCTGGCGCTGGTGGTCATGGCCGCCGCCGGCCTGGCGTTGTTCACCCAGAGTCAGATCGAGCGGCACCCGATCGAGGCGATCGAGGAACGCGGGCGGGCAGACGGTGCGGGGACGGATCGGCGCGCAGACGAGGGTGAGGCCGAGACCCTCAACATCCTGGTCGTGGGGAGCGACAGCCGTGAGGGCCTCAGCGAAGCTGAACGAGCCCGACTCACGACGGGCCCGCCTCAAGGACCGCCGCGCACCGACACGATCCTGCTGGTGCATGCCCGCCCCGAGGAGGGCATCGCGACGATCGTGTCGATCCCTCGAGATCTCAAGGTCGAGCTGCCCGGGTCCGGCCCGGACAAGATCAACGCGGCCGTGGCCCGCGGCGGTTCTGAGCAGCTGGTGAGGATCGTCGAACGTCTGTCCGGCTTCGAGATCGACCACTACGTGGAGGTGTCGATCCCCAGCTTCCTGACGGTCGTCGAGGCCGTCGGCGGAGTGGAGGTCTGCCTCCGCGACCCGCTCGTCGACGACAAGTCCGGCGCGAACCTGCCGGCTGGCTGCCAGCACCTGGACGCGGTGGAGGCGCTGGCCTACGTGCGCTCGCGCGAGGGGGCGCGCGGCGACTTCCGGCGCATCCACCGCCAGCAGCGCTTCCTGAAGGCGCTGGCGGACAAGGCGACGTCGGCAGGGACGCTGGCCAACGTGCCGCGGGTGGTCCGGATCGCGGACCGCGTGGCGAGCAGCCTGACGACCGACGAGGACTTCGGGCTGACGCAACTGCGCTTCCTGGCGGAGCAGTTCCGCGGGATGGCCAGCGGCGACGTTCAGACCGTGACCGTCCCGGCGTACGCGCAGACCATCCAGGACACCAGCTACGTGGTGCCCTACCGACCGGGCGTGCGGGCGCTGTTCGGGCGGCTGGCGGAGCGCGGCAGGCTGGGTCCGCGCGGCACCGCACGCCAGCGGCGGAACGCGGTCGTCGTGGTGTGGACCAGCCAACGCAGCCAGGCGGTGCAGCGTGTGGAGAGCGTGCTGTACTTCGCCGGCTTCGAGCCGCGGCGAGAGCCACCCGCCACCGACGTCGACGAGACGGTGGTGTTCGCTGCACGCGACCACGAGATCGCGACGTGGGTCGGCAGCATCCTGGGCGCCCCGGTGCGACCACTACCCCCGGGCGTGCCCGTCCCCGACCACACCGATGCGATCGTCGCCGTCAGCCAGTAGCCGGAACCACCCGATGACCGACAGCTGCCGCGGCACGGGGCCGTACCAGCGCTGGGTTGCCGGAGCTCCAAAGGCTGCGGCCCGAGCTGAAGTGCTGCGACGAGACACGGTCACGGCAGCCGCCAGTCCACCGGTGGGGCGCCTTGCCGCTCGAGGAGGGCGTTGGCGCGGCTGAACGGACGCGACCCGAAGAAGCCGTGATGCGCGGACAGGGGGCTGGGATGGGGACTTGCCACGACCGGTGCCGCTCCGAGCAGCGGTCGCAGCTTGCCGGCGTCACGGCCCCACAGGATCGCGACCAGCGGCCGATCGCGGGCTGCCAGCACGCGGATGGCCTGCTCGGTGATCTCCTCCCAGCCCTTCCCGCGGTGCGATCCGGGGGCGCCCGCACGCACGGTCAGCACCCGGTTGAGCAACATCACGCCGCGTGCCGACCAAGGTGACAGGTCGCCGTTGGCTGGCGGCGGGAAGCCGAGGTCGGCCTGGTACTCGGTGAAGATGTTCTGCAGGCTCTTGGGCAGTGGTCGCACGTCCGCCGCGACGCTGAAGCTGAGCCCCACCGGATGCCCCGGCGTGGGGTAGGGATCCTGACCGACCAGCAGGACCCGGACCTCGTCGAAAGGCTGCTGGAAGGCTGCCAGGATGCGCCCGCCCGAGGGCAGGAACCGGCGGCCCGCCGCCTGCTCCGCCCGTAGGAAGTCCCCCAGCTCGCCCAGACGCTGACGGACGGGCTCCAGCTGCGCCGCCCACGTGGGGTGGACCACCGCCGCCAGGTCCGGTCGGGCGGTGGTCGTCGTCGTCGTCACCGCGACGCAACCTCCTGGACGGCGCCGCGTGGAGATGTACCAGTCGAGGTGACCGGCTTCAACGACCCGGTGTCGTCCCCACCGACGGGTGGGTGTGCGTGTTTAGGGGGCCTCAGTCGCAGGTCCTTCAAGCCGTTCCAGGCCAGGTTGACGAGGTGTGCGGCGACGTCGTGGCGTCCAGGCGTCCCCGCCTCCAACCACCACTCCCCCACCAGCGCGACCATCCCGACCAGTGCCCGGGCGTACAGCGGGGCGAGCGCGGTGTCGTACCCGCGGGAGAAGAACTCCTCAGCGAGGATGAGCTCCACGTTGGCCGCCACGTCGCCGATCACGCTGACGAACGTGTCCGACGAGCTGCCGACGGGCGCGTCGCGGACCAGGATCCGGAAGCCGTCGCGCTCTTCCTCGATGTAGCTCAAGAAGGCGTCCGCTGCGCGTTCCACCGCCGCGCGGGGATGGTCGGCAGCGTCCAGGGCAGCCACGATCCGTCCGAGGAGGGCCCTGACCTCGCGGTCGACGATCACCGCGTACAGGCCGTCCTTCCCGCCGAAGTGCTCGTAGACGATCGGCTTGCTCACCTTCGCACGTTCGGCGATGTCCTCGACGGAGGCGGCTTCGAAGCCACGTTCGGCGAAGACCTGCCGCCCGACGCCGATGAGCTGCTCACGACGCTCGCGGCCGCTCATGCGCCCTCGACGCTCGGTCACCAGCGAGCCAGTCGCTCGGGCTCGGCTGCCCACTTCCGCGCGATGATGCGTGGACTCGGCAGCCGCACGTTCCACGCCAGGCGCAGTTGCTGCAGCGTCCGGATGATCCGCCAGCTCGGGTCGACCTGGCCGCGGAGCAGGCCGTGGCGGGCCGAGGTCGGGAAGGCATGGTGGTTGTTGTGCCACGACTCCCCGAACGACAGCAGCGACAGCGGCCAGTTGTTGGTGCTCTCGTCGCGGCTCTCGAACGGTTGGTCCCCGAAGAAGTGGCAGATCGAGTTGATGCTCCAGGTGACGTGGTGCAGCAGGAAGATCCGGACCAGGCTGCCCCACACGAAGGCGGTCAGCATCCCCCACAGCGTCCCGGTGACCGCCAGACCGATCAGCGGGGGGAGCAGGAAGCTCGCGGTGACCAGCGCCGGGAAGCCGCGGTCCACCGCGCCGATCGCGGGGTCGTCCTCGAGGTCCGGCGCCCACCGCGAGTTGACCGTGTCGTGCGGGGTGAACAGCCACCCGGCGTGGGAGTGCCACAGTCCACGGAGCACGCCCCGCAGACCGGTCTCCTCGACGAGGTGCGGGGAGTGCGGGTCGCCGTACTCGTCGGCGTAGGCGTGGTGACGGCGGTGGGTCGCGACCCAGTCGATGACCGACTTCTGCGCCGACATCGTCCCGGCCACGGCGAAAAGCACCCGCAGCGCCGTCGGGGCCTCGAAGCTGCGGTGCGTCAGCAACCTGTGGTACCCGATCGTGACGCCGAGCCCCGTGAAGAGGTAGAAGCCGAGGAACAGGCCGAAGTCGAGCCCGCTCAAGCCCTGACCCCACAGCAGGACCATCGCCGCGACCACGCCGATCAGGGGCCCGACCGTGAACAGCACCGCCATGCGACGCTGGAACCGGATCTCTTCAGGGGTGAGCTTGCGGACGCCACGCAGCTTCGGTGGTCCCTCGTCGCGGAGCGCCCGCTCCATGATCTGTTCGGCGTCGGGGGGCAGGACGGTGTCGGGCGGTGCGGGCGATGACGGCATACAATCCTCCGTGAGGACGACAAGAACCTACGCCAGCGTAACCTACGCGAGCGTAGGCTACCGGGGCGTGGCGCCCCCGAGCGAGACGGCCTGGCTACTACCGCAGGCGACGTCGTAGGCTGCGTGGCCGCGTCGACCCGAGGTGCCACCGTGATCGTCCCGACCTCACACCGACGACTGCGCGGTGCCGTGGCCGTCCTGGCAGCCCTGGCGGCGACGATCGCCTTGTCGGGGTGCTCTCAGTCCAGCGCGTCGCAGCCGTCGGCTGGCAACGGCCTGATCGACGTTGGGTCGCGGCCGGAGGCGCCCACGGACTACCGGCCGCGTCTGCTCACCGACGGCCAGCTCGGGCTCGCCGACCTGCGCGGCGACGTGGTGGTGCTGAACTTCTGGGCGTCGTGGTGCGCTCCGTGCCGCGAAGAGCAGCCGGACCTGAACCAGGTCCACGCCGCCTACGCCGATCGCGGGGTCAGCTTCCTCGGCGTGGTGATGAAGGACAACCGCAGCAACGCCGAGTCGTACGTGGCTGAGTTGGGGGTCCCCTACGACTCGCTGGTCGATGCGGACGGGTCGTACGGCGCGAGCTTCGGGGAGGTCGGCCCGTCCGCGCTCCCCGCCACGATCCTGGTCGACCATGAGGGGCGGGTGGCCGCCCGCATCTTCGGGCGGACGACCGTCGAGGAACTGTCATCGTTGCTGGACCGGCTTCTGGCCGAACAACCGGCCGCCAGCTGAACCGACCGAGGACGAACGCCCGCCGCCGTTCGATCCGCGAGCGGAGAGCGCCCTGGACCGACGGCCAAGTTCGGTTAGGCAACCCTTACTTGCGTTGCTAGGCTCTGTGGCCGTGTACGTTTGCCACTGCGTCCTCGTCACCGACCGCGAGATCCACGCTGCAGTAGACGGTGGTGCCCGTGACGAATGCGCCATCGCACGCCTGTGTGGGGCCGGGAGCCGGTGCGGCGGTTGTCTGCCGTTCATCCGCGATCTGCTCGCCAGGCGTGGGATCGAGATCGACGAGCCGATGACATCACGCGAGGTCCGCCAAGCGCTGCTGGCGGTCGGCCACGCCCACCGAGGCATGTTAGGAGCCGGAGATGCAAGGTGACGAGCGGGTCATCGACTTCCTCAACGAACACCTCACCGCCGAGCTCACCATCATCAGCCAGTACTTCCTCAACGCCAAGATGCTCGAGAACTGGGGGTTGCCCGGCCTCGCGAAGGTCTTCCGCGACATCTCGTTCGAGGAGATGCGCGACGCGGAGAACCTGATCGACCGCATCCTGTACCTCGAAGGGCATCCCAACCTGCAGCGTCTGGACACGATCCGCGTGGGCGAGGATCCGCGGGAGCAGATCGAGTTGGCCCTCGACTGCGAGCGAGGTGCCATCCAACGACTCCGTAGTGGCGTCGAGCTGTGCGTCGAGGTCGGCGATCATGGGACGCGTGAGCTCGTGGCGGAGATGCTGACCGAAGAGGAGGCCCACACCGATTTCCTCGAGTCACAGCTGGACGTGATCGACCGTGTCGGTCTGCCGAACTTCCTGGCGGCGTACGTTCGCAGCGACTGAGCCTGGCGTCGACCACCGCCGGCGGGGCCAGCCACCCGCCCGCCGCGCCTGCACACGCCCCACGAGCGACCGTCGGCTGAGCGCCGCACTGCAGGAGCCACGATGACCACCTACTCCCCGGCCGTTCAGCGGGTCCCGTTCAACGTGGTGGATGAGGCGATCCACCTGCTCAACTCCGAAGCCGAACCGTGGAGCGTCCACGTCGAGGTCCGCGTCGAGGGTTCGCTGGAACAAGACCGGCTGCGCTCGGCGGTTGCGCGAGCTTTGGACGCCCACCCGATGGCGCGCGCCCGCAAGTCGGCGACCGAGCGTCGGGCCGAGCACCGCTTCTACTGGGAGATCACCCCCGAAGCGGAGCTCGACCCCCTCGGGGTGATCGATTGCCCCAACGACCATGCGTTGGCCGCAGCCCGGGTCGACCTACAGAGCCTGCGTGTCCCCTTGGCGGAGTCACCGCCGCTGCGGATGCGGCTGGCCCGCCATCCGCAGGGCGACGTCGTCATGCTCAACGTCAACCACGCTGCGAGCGACGCCTTCGGTGCGGTGCGGCTCCTGCGGTCGGTCGCCCGCGCCTACGCGGGCGAAGAAGACCCGGTCCCCGACATCGACCCGCTGCGGGCCCGCAGTCTCCGCGGGCTCGTGGGGACCGACGACGCGCCGACCAAGGCCCGTCGCGCTGCTCTGCTGGCCGAGAAGCTCCGGGACCTGGCGTTCCCTCCGGCCAGGGTCGCCGCAGACGAGGGCTCACCCCGCCCCGGCTACGGCTTCCACCACGTCAGCTTCGACCAGGACAGGACCAAGGCGCTGGTCGACCTCGAGCTGCCGGGGACCGTCAACGACGTTCTGCTGGCTGCGCTGCACCTGGCCATCGCCGCATGGAACCGGGACCACGGTGTCGCCACCAACCGCATCGGCGTGATGGTCCCCATCAATATGCGGCCAAACGCGTGGCGCGAAGAGATCGTGGGCAACCTGCTGCTGCCGGTGCGGGTGTCAGCCGATCGCGGCGACCGTGCGAGCCTGCGGCGCCTGCTCACGACGATCGTGCTGCAGACCCGACGGATCAAGGAGGGTGGGACCGCTGGCGCGCTGATGGAGGTGCTGGGTCGCTCGCCGGCGCTTCCGCTGGGTGCCAAGGAGGCGACCTCGCCGCTCCTGCGTCTGACCGGCCCCCGTCTGCTCGACACCGCGCTGCTGTCCAACCTGGCCCGGTTGGAGGATCCCCCCAACTTCGGGCCGCAGGCTGGTGACACCGTCGAGGTCTGGTTCTCGGCGCCAGCGAGGATGCCGCTCGGCCTGTCGATCGGGGTGGTGACCGTCGCCGGGAAGATGCACCTGGTCTTCCGGTACCGCCATCCCCTGTTCGGCCCCGATGCGGCGCGACGGTTCGCCGAGCGCTACGACTCCGCCCTGGAGATGTTCCTGTCGATGTGACCCGGTGGCCGTTGAGCCTGTGCGCTGTCCCTGCAGTCGGCCGTGCCACACCGGCGTCGCACCCGTGTCGTCGTCGGACCGTGTGTTCACGTGGGGCAGGCGCCCCACGAGCCCCTGCCGGCCTCGCGCGCTTCTCGCTGAGCCGCGAGCAACTCGTCCGCGTACCGGACGTTGGGCGGGACGGTGTAGACCTGCGCGTACCCGTCGCGGACCATGGCCATGTTCACCAACAGGCCGTCCGACGCGCGCCGCACGTACCCGAGCGGCCGCCCGTGCCGGTCACGCTGCTGTACGTCGAACTCGACACGGACAGCTGTCCCGGGTGCGACGAGTCGGGCGAGGTGGGCGGTCGCCTCGCGTCCGTCGCACTCGACACCTCCGCGGGGATGGCGCGTCTCGGGTGTGTCGATCCCGATCAGGCGGACACGTTCGAGCAGGTCCGCGACGTAGAGGGTGTCGCCATCGACGATGCTGGTGACCTCCGTGTCGATGCCTGCGCGCACGTCGGCCGTCGCCGCAGCGGACGCGTCTGGGCGGGGTGTCGCCGCGTCGGGAACGCCACCGGCCAGCGTCGCGGCCGTGGACACCGTCACCAGCAACACGAAGACGGCTGCCAGCGTCCGGCCCAGGCGCGGATGGCCGCGCCACTGACCGAGCCACAACGCCGGCAGCACCCACCACAGCAGCAGCCACGCGAGAGCTTGCGCCCACGCCGGTCGTGAGCGCAGCCACCGCCACGCGTCCCGCGATGCAGCCGTCATGGGCAGCAGTGTCCCGGAAGCTGAGACACGGACACGACGGAGACGCGTCGGACGTTTGGTCCGCCGCGACCTCTCCATAGTCCCGGCACGGCGGTGCTGTGCAGCAGGGTGCCCACGCCTCACGCATCCGTGTCGGGAGCCTCCTCCGGCCCTTCGCCGGCGAGAGCGGTCCTCCCCATCGTCACATCCGAGCAGCAGCCCTTTGCGGTCACGGGTCGGGGCCGGTGCGGGATCCAGGTGGGTGCAGGGTGGGGCGCTGGTGGGTCCAGGTGACCTGCCATGTGTGGTGGTCGTAGCGGCAGTGGTGGTAGCGGCATCCCAGCCCGGCGGTGTGCAGCGTCAGGCGCCCGCCTTGGGCGTGGGGGGCGCCCAGGTGCATCACGTCACACCAGGCCGGTGGGGCGTCGCAGCCTTCGGCGA
>JALYHG010000019.1 GCA_030776725.1 Actinomycetota bacterium | reverse complement strand
CGCCACGACCTCGCCGAGGAGCTCACCCAGCGCCTCCGCCAGCTCGACACGCACAGCCCACCGCTGCACCGGGTGTTCACCGACGCCGTCCGCGAGGTCCGAGACGAGCGTCTGCGCCGCCTCCTCGACCACCAGTCCTACGAGCTGGCGTTCTGGCGCACCGGCGCCGAGCGCTTGAACTACCGGCGGTTCTTCGACATCACCGACCTGGTCGGTGTCCGTGTCGAGGACCCGCAGGTCTTCGCCGAGCGCCACGAGCGGATCTTCGAGCTGATCGCGGGCGGGGCCGTCACCGGGCTGCGGGTCGACCACGTCGACGGACTTCTGGATCCCGGCGGTTACCTCACGACCCTCGAGGGCCGAGCCCGGGCGGCGGCGACCGGCGGTGCGCACGGCCGCTCCAGCGACGGGCCCGACGCCACCGGCGCAGGCGAGATGAGCGGGGGTCGCCCCCCCGATCGCTTCTACGTGGTGGTCGAGAAGATCCTGGAAGGCGACGAGCCGCTGCCGCAGGAGTGGCCGGTCGCGGGGACGACCGGGTACGAGTTCCTCAACGCGGTCAACGCCGTGCTGGTCGACGGCGAGGGGCTGGCGCGCATCGAGGACGTCTACCGGGAGGTGACCGGGAGGCGCACCGCCGTCGCCGACACCCGTTACCGCTGCAAGGTCGACGTCCTCCAGGAGCTGTTCCGCGGAGAGGTCGAGGGACTCACCCGGCGTCTGGTCGATCTGGCGGCGCGCATCCCGGAGGTCGCCAGCGTGGCGGTCGAGACGCTGCGCGAGACGGTGATCGCGGTGACCGCGGCGTTCCCCGTCTACCGCACCTACCTCAGCGACGGGCACCTGCCTGCCCGTGACCGAGCGCGTCTGGAACACGCGACCGGTGAGGTCCGTCGTCGCCGGCCAGACCTCGACGGTCGGGAGCTGGTCTTCTTCGAGCGCGTCATCGCCCTCGACGTGCCGGTCGGCATCGACCAGGACGTTCGCCGCGACTGGCGCGAGGTGGTCCTGCGCTGGCAGCAGCTGACCGGGCCAGCCATGGCCAAGGGGTTCGAGGACACCACCTTCTACGTCGAGAACCGACTGATCAGCTTGAACGAGGTCGGGGTGGATCCCGACGGGATCGAGCGCCCCGCTGGCGTGTCCGGCTTCCACGAGCGGGTCATCGACCGGGCGACGACGTGGCCGCACGCCATGACCGCGACGTCCACCCACGACACCAAACGGTCCGAGGACGTCCGAGCACGCCTGGCCGTCCTGACCGAGGTCCCCGACGAGTGGGCCGATGCCGTCACACGCTGGACCGCGCACAACGCCCACCACCGCCGCGACGTCGACGGGCGCACGGCCCCCGACCGCAACGAGGAGTGGCTGCTGTACCAGACGCTGGTCGGGATGTGGCCGCTGCATCGATACGACGAGACCGACGTGCCGGCACGGGCGCGGCAGTTCGCTCAGAAGGCCGCCCGGGAGGCGAAGGTCAACACGTCGTGGCTCGACCCCGACGAACGGTACGAGCGAGCACTCCTCGGCTTCGTCGATCGGCTCCTGGGGGACGAGCAGTTCGTGGCGGACGTCCGCCGTTTCGCCGGCCGTCTGGCGCTGCCTGGCGCCGTGAACAGTCTGAGCCAAGTGCTGCTCAAGCTCGCCGCGCCCGGCGTGCCCGACACGTACCAGGGCACCGAGGTGTGGGACTGGAGCCTGGTGGATCCTGACAACCGCAGGCCCGTCGACTACGTCCACCGCCGGCGGCTGCTGGACGACGTCCGGACGGCGGTTGCCGCCGACCCGGTCGCGGCCGCCGACGACGCCCGCGAGAACTGGCGTGACGGGCGGATCAAGCTGCTGGTTGTGTGGCGGGCCCTGCAAGCCCGCCAGGCCCGTCCGGCACTCCTGCGGGACGGCACCTACGAACCGGTCGTGGCCAGCGGTGCCTACCACGACCGGGTGGTGGCGTTCCTCCGCCGCGGCGCCGACGAGTGGATCGCCGCGATCGCGCCGCGGTGCACCGTCGCGCTCGGCGGCGGGGGGTGGCCTGTGGGGGAGAGGTGGGGCGACACGATCGTGCAGGTGCCGGGCGCCGACGGGGCGCGGGAGCTGCTCACCGACCGTGTCCTGCCGCTGGATGACGGCCGTCTGCGGCTCGCCGATGCGTTCGCGCACCTGCCGGTGGCGCTGGTCTCGTCGACGTGAGCTGAGCGCCATAGGGAACGTCGGGGCGGGTTGTCCCCAGGTTCGGTTGGACGTCGAGGCTGGTTGTCGCAGGCGGGCGGTAGCGTTCGATTCGAACACAAGTTCGGTCACAGGGGTCGGTACCAGGGTTCGGTCACAGGGTTCGGTGACGCCGGTTGGGTAGGGAGATGGTGATGGCTGTAGCAACCGAGGACCGCGAGCGGGTGCGTGAGCCACGGTCGCGCGGGGGGTGCAGGCGCTGGGCGAGTTGGGGCGGCTGTTGGATGAGCGCAACCGTCTGGACGCGGCGATCGTGGAGCTGGTGGGCGAGCTGCACGCGTCGGGGGTGGTCGAGCAGGTGGAGGGGTCGCCGTTGGATCTGCACCTGGCGGGCCGCCCACCATCTGACGGGGGCTGAGCGGTGGGTGTTGATCACCGCCAGTCAGGTGCTGCGCCACCTGCCGGTGACCGCGGGGCTGTTCAACGACGGGCGCTTGTCGTGGTCGCAGGTGCGCCGCATCGTGGCGCGTGCCCGTGACCTGCCGGTCGAAGACCGCGGCGTGTTGGACGGGCGCATCGGCGCGTCGGTCGATGACATCGACGGTTTCGACCCTGATCAGCTGCTGTGGGCGGTGGACGCCGCGGCCGATGAGCTGGCTGGC
>JALYHG010000018.1 GCA_030776725.1 Actinomycetota bacterium | reverse complement strand
TGTTCGCGATCGGACTCGTGGCGCAGTTCACCATCGGTGGTCTGTCGGGGGTGACCCACGCGATCGCGCCACACGACTACCAGCAGACCGACACCTACTACATCG
The DNA here is from genome assembly GCA_030776725.1 of Actinomycetota bacterium. Classification (NCBI taxonomy): domain Bacteria; kingdom Bacillati; phylum Actinomycetota; species Actinomycetota bacterium. Next base: position 4,430 of record JALYHG010000018.1, on the reverse strand, counting down.
TCGCGCACTTCCACTACGTGCTGTTCGGCGGCGGCATGTTCGGCATCTTCGCCGGGCTGTACTACTGGTGGCCGAAGATCTTCGGCCGGATGCTCAACGAGACTCTCGGGAAGCTCAACTTCTGGACGATGTTCGTCGGGTTCAACCTGACGTTCTTCCCGATGCACATGAGCGGGCTGTGGGGCATGCCGCGACGGACCTACATCTTCCCGCCCGGGATGGGGTGGGACCTGATGAACCTGCTGTCGACCATCGGGGCGTTCACCATCGCGTTGTCGGTGCTGTTGTTCATCGTGAACGCGGTGAGGTCGCACCGGGTCGGTCAGGAAGCCACCGGAGACCCGTGGGACGGCCGGACGTTGGAGTGGTCCGTGGAGTCACCCACCCCCGAGCACAACTTCCACGAGACGCCGATCGTGCACTCCCGCGACGACTGGTGGCACAGCAAGTACGAGGAAGACACCGAGGGCCGCCCCGTCCGCGTGCCCGCCGGCGCCGCCGACGACGGTGAGCAGCTCGACGTCGGCGCCCGCGAGCGTGGCATCCACCTGCCCGACCCGTCGTACTGGCCGCTGGTGGTGGCGATCGGGATCACCGTGATCGGCTACGGGATCGTGTTCCTCCGCCCCCAGGGCCCGGCGTCGGACCAGTGGAGCGCGGGCGGGATCCTGTTCATCGTCCTCGGTGTCGTCACTCTCCTGACCGGGTACTTCGGCTGGGTGCTCGAACCGCTGGAGGAACCCGGTAGCGACGATCACTGACCAACGGAGGCGAACGAGTGGCTGAGGCGCACGCCGAGGCGGCCCACGCGGCCGGGCACCCCGACACCAGTCTCGGGCTCGACCACCGCAAGCTGGGGATCTGGGTGTTCCTGGCCTCCGAAGCGATGTTCTTCGGGTCGCTGATCACCACCTACATGCTCTACAAGGACCGCACCGCCAACGGACCTGGCCCCGAAGACATCTTCGACATCCCGTTCACGTCGGTGAGTTCCTTCGTGCTGTTGATGAGCTCGCTGACGATGGTGCTCGCCCACGACGGGGCGGTGAAGCGCGACGAGGGCCGCATGCGCATGTGGTTGCTCGCCACCGCCATGCTCGGGACCGTGTTCATCGGCGGACAGGTCTTCGAGTTCACCAGCTTCGTGAGCGAGGGCATGACGATCACGACCAGTCCGTTCTCGTCCAGCTTCTACCTCCTGACGAGCTTCCACGGCATCCACGTGACGGTGGGGATTCTGTTCCTCCTCGGCCTGTACACCCTCAGCCGGCTGGGGCGGCTACCCATGGAGGACGACATCCGCGTGGACATGATCGCCCTGTACTGGCACTTCGTGGACATCGTCTGGATCGTGATCTTCACGTTCGTGTACCTGATCCCCGTCGGCTGACGGCGCCCCAGCCACCGGAAGGACCCACCCGATGGCGACCGAGGTCACCCACACGCCCGCCGAGCAACACGTCGCGGCGCACCCCACACCGCGAGACTACGTCAACATCGCGATCGTCCTGGCGATCATCACCGCAGCGGAGGTGATGACGTACTTCTTCCGGTTGCCGGGCTGGGCGCTGTGGACGGGACTGACCGGCATGGCGATCGCGAAGTTCGCGTTGGTGGTCAGCTTCTACATGCACCTGAGGTACGACAGCCGGATGTTCCGCCGGGTGTTCCTGTTCGGGTTGATCCTCGCCACGACGGTGTTCCTCCTGGTGCTGGGTATCTTCGCCATCGGTCCCGAAGGCGGAGGTGCCGGGAGCTGATGGTCGACTCGCCGTGGACCTTCCACCTGCACCCCGAGGTGGTCGCGGTCGTGGTTGCCGCCCTGGTCGCGTACGGCTACGCCGTGCGCCGCTGGGGCCGGCTGTTCCACCCCTCGCCGTCCGAGCAGCCGGCCACACCCCGCCAGAAGGTCGCGTTCGTCCTCGGGGTCGTGTCGTTGTGGGTGGCGCTGGGTTGGCCCGTCCACGACCTCGGCGAGCGCTACCTGTACGCCGCACACATGGTGCAGCACCTGATCCTCGGCTTCGTCGTCCCGCCGCTGATCCTGCTCGGGACGCCGCGGTGGCTGGGTGAGCTGGTCCTCGGCCGTGGTGCGGTGGGCCGCGCCTACCGCGGCCTCACCCGCCCGCTGATCGCCGCCGTGGTGTTCAACGTCGCGTTGGCGTTCATCCACTGGCCGGCGGTGGTGGACATCATGGTGGCGTCCGAGCCGGCGCACGCCGCGATCCACTGGGCGTTCCTGGCTGCGGCGTTCCTGATGTGGTCGGTGCTGTACAGCCCGCTCCCGGACGTCGCGGCGCGCCTGGGGCCCCCCGGCAAGATGCTGTTCCTGTTCGTCCAGACCATCCTGCCGACGGTCCCGGCGTCGTTCCTGACCTTCGGCGACCGGACCCTGTACCGCTTCTACGAGACGACGCCGCGGCTGTGGGATCTGACACCACGTGACGACATGCAGCTAGCCGGACTGATCATGAAGGTCGGCGGCGGCCTGCTGCTGTGGAGCATCCTGACCGTGATGTTCTTCCGGTGGGCCAACGCCGAGGAACGTGCCGACCGTGCACGCCTGCACGCCGGTGACGCCGACCCGCGCCCGTCCAACAGCTGGAGCTGACCAGATGAAGCCCGACGTCCGCGACCGGCTGGTTCTGCCGCTGCTGGTCCCCCTGGGGCTGTTGGCGATCGTCGCGATCACCGCCGTGCTCTTCGGGATGATCCTGTTCTTCAACCCCATCGAGGTGTCGCTGACCATCGCGACCGTGGTGGCGGCCGGGATCCTGGCTGCCTTCGGGATCGCCAACGCGCGACGTGAGGAGCTGACCCGCGCCAAGCGCATGGTGATCGTCTTCGCGGGCGTGCTCCCGCTGCTGGTCGGGGGGCTGGTCGCGGTCGGGGCCATCCCGCTCGCTGAGGGTGTGGTGCGGGTCGCTGACCGAGAGTGCCACTTCTGCATCCCCGAGGACGCCGTGGAGGTGGTGGCGGAGGGGGTCGAGTTCGAGCAGGACGAGATCACCCTCCCGGCCGACGACGAGGAGGTGGCGATCCTATTCATCAACAACGACCAGAACATCCCCCACAACGTCTACATCTACCCGATCCACCAGGAGGAGCCGCTCCTCGACGAGCCGATCTTCGAGGGGGAGACCTTCAACGGCGTCGACCAGCGCGTGTACCAGTTCCCACCGCCCGACCCCGGCACCTACTACTTCAACTGCAGCGTGCACCCGCAGCAGATGACGGGGACCGTCGTCTTCGAGTAGCGCTCACACCAGCGCGTCGACGGCGGCGACCGTGAACACCAGCGCGAGGTACGCGGTCGAGTAGTGGAACAGGCGCATGGCGTTGGGGATCGACGGGTCACGCCGCAGACGGTGGGCGAGCACCAGCCAGCCTGCGTCGAGCGCCGCGATCCCGCCCAGGTACACCAGCCCGGCCTGCGCGATCGGGTAGTAGGCCAGGGTCACCGCCAGCAGCAGGTACGAGTAGAGCAGCACGTGGCGGCTCGTCTCGCGGTTGCCGTGGGTCACCGGGAGCATCGGGACGCCCGCCGCCGCGTAGTCATCGTGGTACTTCATCGCGAGCGTCCAGAAGTGCGGCGGCGTCCAGTAGAAGATGATGGCGAACAGCGCCCAGGCGGGGGCGTGCAGCGTCCCGGTCACCGCCGCCCAGCCGGTCAGGACCGGCACGCATCCCGCCGCCCCGCCGATCACGACCGCCTGGTTGGTCCGCCGCTTCATCCCGATCGTGTAGACGAACACGTAGAAGACGATCGCGGCGGTCGCGAGCGCCGCCGCCAGCGGGTTCACGAGGACGGCCAGCCACACCGCCCCGACGATCCCGAGGACCACGCCGTACGTCAGTGCCGCCCGGGGGGTGATCGCATGCTGCGACAGCGGCCGGGAGACGGTGCGCGACATCACCTGGTCGATGTCGCGGTCGAGGTAGTTGTTGATCGTGTTCGCGCTCGCCGCGCACAGGGTCCCCCCGACCAGCGTCGCGACCACCAACCAGGTTCCCGGCCATCCGCCGGCCGCCACGATCATCGACGGCACCGTGGTCACCAGCAACAGCTCGATGATCCGCGGCTTGGTCAGCGCCACGTACGACGACACCGTGGCACGCACGGTCCGTCCGGCCGTCCGGGGCAACTCCAGGGGGTCCGCGCGGCTGGTCACGCCGGGGCCTCGACCGCGTCGACGACCAGGTTGGTCGCAGCGATACGGGCGTCTGACCGGCGCGCCACCGTGACGGCTCCCACCACGCTGCACCACGCGAGGCTGGCGACCAGCAGGTGGGCCACCACCAACCCGGTCGAGCTGACCTGCGTGAACACGTGAGCGGCGCCGAGCGCCACGTTGACCACGAACAACCCCAGCGCTGTGTGGACCAGACGCACCTCGGGCCGCGGCCGCCGACGCCGCAGCACCTCGACC
>JALYHG010000017.1 GCA_030776725.1 Actinomycetota bacterium | reverse complement strand
GGGCCGACGTACCGGCCTGCTGGGCCTGCGGCATGGAAGTGGCGTCCTCGCCGGCCAGGTGCTCGATCGCGCGCACGAGATCGGCGCGGATGGCCAGCGCCGGTCGCACAGCCATGCCGGTGACCTGGCTGATCTGCTCCATTGCCTGGGTGCCGCTGGGGTCGGCCACGGCGACGACCAGCTCATTGCCGACGCCGAACGCGACCGGCAGGGCGACCAGCTCGGTTGCCACCGACCGGGGCAGCAGGGCGGCGGCCTGGGGGTCGACCTGCCCGGGGGCGGTGTCGGCGAAGGGCATCCCCAGCTCCCGGGCCAGCGCCGAGACCATCTGCCGCTCGTCGGCCAGGCCGAGCTCGACGATGGCCCGGGGCAGGGTGGCGCCGGTGGCCCGCTGCCGGTCCATGGCCGCCTGCAGGCCCTCCTGGTCGATGACCCCCTGCTCGACGAGCACGGTGCCCAGCGACTTCGTCATGACCTCCTCAGCCCGCACGGCACGGCGACGCGCGGCGGATGCTCCTGGCTGCGTCGGCTTGATCGGCGGCGGTCTTGAGCGCGAGCGCGGATCATTCCTCGGTCCAGTAGGCGATGTTGTACACACCGGTCCCGTATTGGCTCAGGGCCTCATCGAAGTGGAACTCCCAGTTGCCGACGTTGTCCATCACCCGACACGTCATCGATCCGTAGACGTGCACGCCCGCGCCGCCGCTGTCGCTTCCGCAGCGGGATTGGGGCGCGTAGATGACACCCCCGAACCTCGACTGGCTCTTGATGCCCACGTTGGCGCCTCCCGTGGCGGGGGCTCCGGCGACGTAGATCTGCAGGGCACCCGAGACGGGCTGGGAAAGGTGCGGCTTGTTCTTGTCGCACCCCGCGCAGTTCACGTGGGCGTTCGGGCCGAGCACCGACACGTAGTCGCGGACGTAGATCACCACCGGGTTCGTGGCGCTCGCCCAGGCCGGTAACGGGAAATCGCCGCGGAAGGCGACACCCTCGTAGCAGTAGAAATCCTGCTCGACGTCGAGGTCGCCGGCCCGCAAGGTCTTCTCCTGCAGGGATCCCTCGGCCGCGCACTCGTCGAGCTTGTCGGTGATGAACGCGGTGTCCGAGGTGTAGTCCAGCTCGTAGCCGACCGTCCGCACGACCCCCGGCGTGATGCAGGGGCTGCCCGCGCTCTCCCCGTTGCAGCGGTCCCCCCCGGGGTCGGTCTCGGTGGCCCCCAACCCGGGGTTGTCGTCCCAGTCGTACAACATGATGTGTTTCGCCTTCGTGTTGCCACTGACCTCCACGACCTCGTTCGAGCCGATCGCCCCGTTGCCCGTGCCGAAGCCGTCCGTGTCCGGGTACCAGTGACAGGTCGAGTCCGGCACCACGGGTTCCGTGCCGGCCGCGCACGCGTCGCTGGTGTAGGAGTCGACCCGGCTGCTCGTACCGCTCAGGGCAAGGGTCGAGTCGCTGAAGGCACCTGGGGCGAACCGGGCGCGTTCCTCGATCTCGGCCACGACCGTCCGCTCCACGCCGTCCAGCGTGGCGGTCGACTCGATCCGCCACTCCCGCTCGCCGGTCCGCTCGGCGTACCAGGCGTAGGTGGTGTCGTCGATCGTGCGAACCACCCGCTCTTGCTCGGCCGTGGCGGGGTCGTCGGCGGGATAGGTGGGCCCGACGAAGGTGTCGACGGGCGTGTCCGGGTCGAAGTACCCGGCGTTGAGCCGGTACAGCGCGTCCTGCACACCGGCGTCGGCGCCGTGGATGTCCTCGCTGAAGCTCTGGTCGAAGCGTGTGGCCTGCTGTCCCGCCAGCGTGGCGCCGGCGATGACGACGACGAGCCCCGCGACGGCGATGGCCGCCAGCATGGCCATCGCGATGGAGCCGCCCTCCGCCGACAGGGGGGGGCGTCCTGCGGTGCCCGTCCGTGTCATCGCGTCTTCCTCGGGGGTCATGATGGGCAGCGCGTGCGGTTGCGGGCGCTGACGTCGGTCCGGACCGTGATCGCGTCCTGCTCGGGCAGGTCGCGCTCGATGAGAATCCGCACGCGCGTCACCGTCTTCGGGTCTGTGGTCACGGTGCCGTCGCTGTCGTAGGCCGTGAACGGGGCGGTGTTGACGACCTCCCGCATCAGCACGCCCTCCGAGGTGGGCGTCAGTGCCGTGGCGGGCCGGTACACCTCGTAGCGCAGCTCGTCCGCGGCGTC
>JALYHG010000016.1 GCA_030776725.1 Actinomycetota bacterium | reverse complement strand
CGCTTCGTCGACGGTGGGGGCGGTCCCGCCCAGGTGCGCGGGGACCCACCAGCGGTCGTCGGGGCCCGCCGGCTGGTCGGGGTAGTCGTCCTGGGCTTGCTTGAGCAGGTGCTCGATCCGGGCCATCAGCTCGTCGGTCGCTTCGCGGCTGTCGGCGCGACGTTCGACCAGCAGTGGTTCCCCATAGCGGACCAGGATCGGGATCCCGCGGGCGGGGCGCGGGTCACGCCCCTTGGTCAGGACCCGCTGGCTGCCCCACACCGCCACCGGGACGATCGGCGCGCCGGCGGCGGCCGCGAGCCGGGCGGCGCCGGGCCGTCCCTCCATCGGGACGAAGGACGGGCTGATCGTGCCCTCCGGGAAGATCCCGACGACCTCCCCGGCGCGCAACGCCGCGAGCGCGTCGCGGTACCCGGGCCTGGCGTCGCCGTACGGATCGATCTCGATCTGTCGCAGGGCCCGCAGCGCGGCGCCCACCACCGGCGTGTGCATGACGTCGCTGCGGACCATGTACCGGATGCGCCGCTGTCGTTGACACAGCGCCACGAACGAGAAGTCGAGGTAGCTGATGTGGTTGCTGGCCACGATCACCGGACCGGTCGACGGGATGTGCTGCTGGCCGCGAGCGTCGAACGACCACCTGAACAGGCGGAAGCCGAGCCGGAAGACGGCCGCGAGGCCGTCGTAGAGGACGTGGCCCACCCGGCGTTCGACGTCCACCCCGGCGTCCTCCCCCAACGTGTCGAACCCTACGGGAACGCGGTCGCTTCGTGGCTCGCGCCCGCTACCCCCCGGCTCGGTGGGACGGTCGTCAACTGGAGCGGTCCCAGGACGACACGGCGTGGCGGGCCAGCTCGGCGGCGTGGGCTTGCACCTCACGGGCGGGGCGGTGCAGCGCCTCGGCGACGGCGCGCACGTCGTCGAACTCCGCTACGGCCGTGACGATCTGGCCGTCGAACTCCGCGACCTTGACGCGGACGTCGTGGCCTTCGACCTGCACCGTGACCCAGCGTCGAGGCAGCGGTCGCCTGCTGATCGGGAACCACCGCACCCCGATGGTGGTGCTCTCGCGGAACAGCACGGCCTGGGTGGCGGGGATGTCCGCGGCGTCGACGAGCGCGGTGAGCGTGTAGCCGGGGCGCCCTTTCTTCATCAGCACGGGCGTCGCCCAGGCATCGTGCGCGCCGGCGTCGCGGAGCCCGTCGAGCACCACCGGGACCAGCTGCGGTGAGAGGTCATCGACCGTGGCCTCGACCACCATCGCCGGGTCAGCGCCCGCCCCCGTCTCCGCGTCGCCGACCAGCACGGTGAGCGCACCGGCGTCGGCACGGTCGGGGTCGCCCGCGCCCCGCCCGCGGCCGGTCAGGCGGACGGCCGGGAGAGGCCCACCGATGGTCAAGGTCGCGAGCAGCGCTGCCCCGGTCGGTGTGGCCAGCTCGCGCGATCCTCCGCCGAACACCGTGAACCCACGGAGCAACTCGATCACCGCGGGCGCGGGGACCGGCAGGTCCCCGTGGTCGGTGGCAACCGTCCCCGAGCCCACCGCGACCGGCCCGGACGTGAGCCGCTGCAGGCCCAGGGCGTGCACGCCGGCGCAGGCCCCGACGATGTCGATGACGGTGTCGAGGCTGCCCAGCTCGTGCAGGTGGACCCGGTCCAGGTCGGTGCCGTGCGCGGCCGCTTCCGCCTCGGCGAGGCGACGGAACGTCGACAGCGCCGCATCACGCACCGCCGCCGGCAGATCGGCGCGGTCCAGCAGCGACCGGCCCTCCGCCCAGGTGCGCACGGTCGGCGCCCCGGCGGGTAGCCGGACGTGGACCTTGACGGCAGCCACGCCGCGGACGTGGACGGTGGCGGCGTCGAGCCGGGCGCCGGAATCGAGGGCGTCGACGGCGGCCTGCAGCGCCGACAGGGGCGCGCCGGCGTCGACGAGCGCCCCGAGCCACATGTCGCCGGCGACGCCGTGTTCGCACAGAAGGTGAGCGACCTTCACGCGGTCGGCACCTCACTCACCTTCCGCCCGTGTCGGGTGCGTCCCGCCAGCCGCAGCATCCGCAAGGTCACCATGGCGGCGGCGAAACCGCCGTCGATGTTGACCACGGCGATCCCGGGGGCGCAGGCGGTGAGCATGCCCAGCAGCGCCGCGAGCCCGTCGAACGAGGCTCCGTACCCCACACTTGTGGGCACGGCGACGACCGGGGCGGCAACCAGTCCGGCCACCAGTGACGGCAACGCGCCCTCCATGCCGGCCACCACCACCGCGACGTCGGACGTGTCGATCCGGTCGCGGACCGCCAGGAGACGGTGGACACCGGCGACGCCCACGTCGGCGACGACGGTGACGTCGACGCCGAACGCGTCGAGGACCGTGGCGCACTCCTGGGCGACCGGCAGGTCGCTGGTCCCGGCGCAGGCGACCGTGACCACGCCGTGCACGCGTGCGGCGGGCGCGGCGCGGCGGGCAACCACCACCCGGCCCACCTCGTCATGGCGCGCTGCGGGGGCGACCTCGTGAACGGCCGCGGCCTGTTCGTCGCTGACCCGGGTCACCAGGACGGGACCGTCTCCGGCGCGCAGTAGCTGCTGCACGGCGCGGGCGCACTGGTCGGCGGTCTTGCCCTCCCCGAAGACCACCTCGGGGTCACCGGTGCGCAGCTCACGGTGGTGATCGAGCTTGAGATCGCCCAGGTCCGCGAACGGCAGGTCGCGGAGAGCCGCCGCAGCGGCTGCGATGCTGACCTGTCCCGACCGGACCGCGCCGAGCAGT
>JALYHG010000015.1 GCA_030776725.1 Actinomycetota bacterium | reverse complement strand
CGGTCTCGACCGCCTCCTGCTGGGTGTCACCATGGCCGACGAGGACCAGCGGCTGGTGGGCGCCACCGTCCCGCTCGACGACGTCGAGGCATCCCAGGTCGACCTCGCCGGCCGGTTCGCCGAGTTCGTCGACCGGCTCGCGGCGACCCGCGACGCACTCGCCGGCCCCCAGACCGTGGCCGGGTGGCGGGCCGCCATCGCGGAGGCTTCGGCGCTGCTCACCGCCACCGCCGAACCGGAACGGTGGCAGGCCCTGCAGGTGCACCGCCTCCTCGACGAGGTCGTCTCCGAAGCGACCCACCGGGGGGCCACCAGCCCGTTTCCGCTGACGTTGCCCGAGGTCCGCACGCTCCTGGCAGAGCGTCTCCGCGGGCGCCCCACCCGCGCCAACCACCGCACCGGTGACCTCACCGTGTGCACGCTCGTGCCGATGCGGTCGGTCCCCCACCGGGTGGTGTGCCTGTTGGGTATGGACGACGGGGCGTTCCCGCGCCGGACGGCGCCCGACGGTGACGACCTGGTCGCACGTGACCCGCACGTCGGCGACCGCGATCCACGGACCGAGGACCGCCAGCTCCTCCTCGATGCGCTCCTGGCCGCGACCGACACGCTGGTCGTGACCTACACCGGCCGGGACGAACGCAGCAACGAGGAGCAGCCCCCGGCCGTCCCGATCGGGGAACTCCTCGACGTGATCGACCGGACCGTGCGCGCCGGCGCCCCCCGTGCCGGGGACGGCGAGGAACCGGCCCGCAACCGGGTCGTGGTCGAGCACCCGCTGCAGCCCTTCGACCCCCGTAACTTCCGCTCCGGCCAGCTCGTCGCCGATGAGCCGTGGAGCTTCGACCGCAACGCCCTGGCCGGGGCCCGCGTCCGCGCGGCCGGCCAGACCCACGACGAGCCGTTCCTGCCCACACCGCTGGCCGAGGTCGACGACGGGGACGTCATCGACCTCGGCGAGATCGTCCGCTTCCTGCAGCACCCCGTGAAGGCGTTCCTGCGTCGGCGTCTGGGCGTGACCCTCCCCGGACAGACCGAGGCCGTGTCCGACAGCATCCCGGTGGAGCTGGCCGGTCTCGAGCGGTCCGCGGTCGGCGAGGGGCTGCTGACCGCACGCCTGAGTGGAGCGAGCGTCGAGCGGTGGGTGCGGGTCGAGCGCGCACGCGGGACCCTCCCACCGGGGGGACTCGCCGACCCACTCCTGGACGAGATCACCACCACCGTCGACGCGCTGGTGGCCCGCGCCAGCGACCACGTCGATCTCGGCGCCCCGCGCGGGAGCATCGAGGTGACGCTCGACCTGCCCGCCGGACGCACCGTGACCGGGACGGTCCCCGACGTCGTCGATGACGTGCTCCTGGTCGTGCAGTACGCACGGGTCGCGCCCAAGCACCGGCTGGCCGCCTGGGCCCGGCTGCTGGCCGCCACGGCGGCGCACCCTCACCGGGCCCTGCGCGCCGTCACGGTCGGGCGCTGCCGCACCCGACGGCAGAAGCCCGAGGTCACCGTGGCGTGCCTGGGGCCGCTGGGCGCCACCGCCGCCGAGCGGGAACGCACCGCCCGCGCCGAGCTGGCCCGCCTCGTGGACCTCTACCTGCGGGGTCAACGAGAACCGCTCCCCATCTACTGCGACACCTCCGCGGTGTACGCCGAGGCTGTCGGCGGTGACGCTGACCCGGCCGCCGCCGCACACGACGCGTGGACGACCCAGTGGACCCACGTCCGCGAGGACCGCGACCCCCACCACGTCCTGGTCCTCGGCGGCGTGGTCGAGTTCGATGACGTGCTGGCTGCGGTGGCGCGCGACGACGAGGTCGGCGACGGCTGGGCCGCCGACGAGGCGTCACGCTTCGGCCGGTACGCCCGACGGGTGTGGGAGCCGCTCCTCGCCGTCGAGGAGTGCCACGACCGATGAGCCCCACGGCGCCCACCACGATGCACCGCTTCGACCCGGCGGGGCGGCTCCCGACCGGCACGGTGGTGCTCGAGGCCAGCGCCGGGACCGGGAAGACCTACACGATGGCGGGGCTCGTCGCGCGGTACGTGGCCCAGGGCTACCGGCTGCCTGAGCTGCTGGTGGTGACGTTCACGCGTGCGGCCACCGCCGAGCTCCGCGACCGCGTCCGTCGACGCCTGGTCAGCGTCGCTGACCACCTGGAGCACGTCCTGGCAGGATCCGATCCCGACCGCACCGACGACCGGGTCGCCGCGCTGCTGAGCACCGGCGGCCGCGCGGAGGTCGCCGAGCGGCGCCGGCGGCTGCTCGTCGCGCTCGGCGAGTTCGATGCGGCGACGATCGCGACCATCCACGGCTTCTGTCAGCACGTCCTACACGGCGCCGGGCTGGCCGGAGACGTCGACCGGGACGCCACGCTGGTCGACGACCAGGGTGACCTGGTCGAGGCGGTGGTCGACGACCTGATGGTGAGACGTTTCCACCGCACCGTTGGCGAGCCGCCGATCTCGCGCCGCGATCTGTCGGCGATCGCGGCGGCGGTGGTCGCCAACTCCGACGCGACGATCGTCCCTCAGCGGCCCGCCGACCGCACGGCCGCGCTCCGCGTGGAGCTCGCCCGGGCGGTCCGCACGGAGGTCGCCGACCGTAAGCGGGCTGCCAGTCAGCTGTCGTACGACGACCTGCTGGCGCGGCTGGCCGAGGTCCTCGGCGACCCTCATCGGGGGCCCGCCGCGCGACGCCGGCTGCGTGCCCAGTACCGCATCGCCCTGGTCGACGAGTTCCAGGACACCGACCCGGTGCAGTGCGACATCCTGTCGGCGGTCTTCGGTGGTGTGAGCGACGGGCGCGGCCTGATCCTGATCGGCGACCCCAAGCAGGCCATCTACCGCTTCCGTGGTGCGGACGTCCACTCCTACCTGACCGCGGCGACGCGGGCCCCCACCCGCTACACCCTGGATGTCAACTGGCGATCCGATGGCGGCCTGCTCCACGCCTACAACGTGCTGTTCCGTGGGGCTGCGCTGGGCCACCCCGACATCGCCTACCGCGCCGTCAAGTGCAGCGACGGTCTGCGCCACCCGCGCCTGGTCGGCGCCCCGTCGGACGCACCCCTCCGGATCCGGTTCGTCGCCCGCCACCCGGGCCTGCGCACGACCCGGTGGGGGGCCGTCCAGGCGGACGCCGCCCGCAGGCACATCGCCGCGGATCTGGCCGCCGACGTCGTCGGCCTGCTCGAGTCCGGGGCGCAGATTATCAGCCGCGGCGCCGACGGTGGCGAACGCAGCCGTGCCAGCATCCGCCCTGCCGACATCGCGGTCCTCGTGCCCCGCAACGTCGAGGCGGCGTTGGTGCAACGCAGCCTGCGTGACGTCGCTGTCCCGGCGGTGATCAACGGTGTCGGGAGCGTGTTCGCCACCCCAGCCGCCACCGACTGGCTCCGCCTCCTCGAGGCGCTGGAGCGGCCGGCCTCGTCCGCCCGCGCCCGAGCGGCGGCGCTGACGCCGTTCGTGGGCTGGAACGCCCAGGACGTCGCCGCCACGGTCGACCAACCCGACCGTCTCGTGGACGTCCACCTGTGGCTGCACCGATGGGCCGCGATCCTGCGCCACCACAGCGTGGCGTCGCTGGTGCAGACGCTCACCACCGACCAGCGGCTCGCCGAGCGTCTCCTGGCGCGGGAAGCCGGCGAGCGCCTGCTCACCGACATCCACCACATCGGCGAGCTGCTGCACGCGGCGGCGACCGCAGAGGAGTTCGGCGTCACCGCCCTGACCAACTGGCTACGTGCGCGGATCGCCGAAGCCGGCGACGACCTCGACGCCGAGGAGCGGGCCCGCCGCCTCGAGTCCGACGCCGAAGCGGTCCAGGTCGTGACCATCCACGGCAGCAAGGGCCTGGAGTTCCCCGTCGTCTACTGCCCGTTCCTGTGGTCGTCGCGGCCCGTCGACACCAACGTCCCGATGTTCCACGACCCGGGCACCGCACCGGGCCGGATCGTCGACGTCGGTGGCGACAGCGTCCCGGATTTCGATCACCACCAACGCCTCACGGAACGAGAGCAGAAGGGTGAGGACCTGAGGATGCTGTACGTCGCCCTGACCCGGGCACGCCACCAGGCCGTGGTGTGGTGGGTCCCGGCCGCACGTGGCCAGGACTCGGCGGTGGCACGGGTTCTGTTCTGCCGCTCCCGCGACGGGCGGGTGCTCAGCCAGGGCCGGGCTTCGCTGCCGAGCGACGCGGATGCGCAGCGGCGACTGGGGGAGCTGGCCGCCCGCGCCGGTGGGACGATCGCGATCGAAGCCACCCCACCCGACCCGAAGACGCGGGCCTGGACGGCCGCACCCGAAACGGGCCAGCCGCTAGCCGCGGCCACGTTCGACCGCAGCGTGGATGGCACGTGGCAGCGGGCCTCGTACACGGCGCTGATCGCCGTTCGCGACGATGCGCTGGTGACCAGCGAGCCCGCCGAGCACGTCGTCGATGACGAACCGTCACTGGCCACAGCAGCTGGTGCGGTCGAGGACGGCCTCGACGACGACAGCCGGCTGCGTTCGGTCCTATCACCGCTGGCCGACGTGCCGGGCGGAGCGGATGTCGGCACGTTCGTCCACGCCGTCCTGGAACACACCGACTTCGCGGCGGACGACCTCGACCGGGAGCTCACCGCGCAGGTGGCGGTGCAGGTCACGCGACGCTCGGTCGGCGTGGGCGACCAGGCGGCACTGGTCGCCGGGCTGCGGCGGGTGATCGAGACCCCGCTCGGCGCGCTGGTCGGCGACGTTCGCCTCCGCGACGTGACCGCCGCCGACCGCCTGGACGAGGTCGCCTTCGAGCTCCCCCTGGTTCCAGCGACCTCCCCCAGCGCTGACCTGGCCGTTGCCGCGATCGGGGAGCTGCTGGCCACCCGGCTGGCAGAGGATGGTCCGCTGGCCGGGTACCCGGCTCGGCTCGACGATCCCGGCTTCCGCCGCAACATCCGCGGGTACCTGACCGGCTCGATCGATCTGGTCGTCCGCGTGCGCGGTCCCGGCGGTGCACCGCGGTTCGTGGTGGTGGACCACAAGACCAACCGCCTCGGTGACGGCGACGGACCGCTCACCGCCTGGCACTACCGGCCGGCCGCGCTGGCCGACGCGATGGCGCGCGGCCACTACCCGTTGCAGGCGCTGCTCTACAGCGTCGCGCTGCACCGTTACCTGCGCTGGCGGCTGGACGGCTACCGGCCCGAGACCCACCTGGGCGGGGTGCTGTACCTGTTCGTGCGCGGGATGACCGGAGCGGACGTCCCCCGGATCGACGGCCAACCCTGCGGGGTGTTCCCCTGGCGGCCGCCTGCGTCGCTGATCGAGGCGGTCAGCGACCTGCTCGATCGCGGGACGACCGCGTGAATGGTGCTGGCCCCGCCCACGATGCGCTGCTCGGGGTGGTGGATCCGCGCGACGCCCGCCGGGTGCAGCGCGGACCGCACCCGCTCCGCGACTTCAACGCGGCTGGGATCCTCGCACCGGCCGACGTGCACGTGGCAACCACGCTGTCGCGCCTGGTCGGTGAAGCCGACCCCAGCGTGCTCCTGGCGGTGGCCCTGGCCGTCCGCGCCCCGCGGTTCGGGCACGTGTTCGCTGACCTGGCGACCGCCCGCCGCTCGGTGACCGCCGACGAGGACGTGGCCGTCGACGCGGACTCCCTGCCGTGGCCGGACGTCGACAGCTGGGTGGAGGCGGTCGCCACCAGCCCGTTGACCGCCCTCACCAGCCCGTTGACCGCCGTCACCAGCCCCGCGATCACCGGCGGCACGCCCGCCGGCTCAACCGAGACGGACACACCCGCCGAGGGTGAGCGGCCCCTGCGGCTGGTCGGGTCGCATGTCTACCTCGACCGGTACTGGCGGTACCAGCAGCGCGTCGTGGACGCCCTGCGGCGGCGGAGCGCCAGTGGGACCCACCCCGTCGACGTGGACGTCCTCCGCGACGGCCTCGATCGCTTGTTCCGCGCCGACCGCGCCGCGGACGGCGGGCTTCGGCCACGGCTGGCGGCCACCGTGGCGGTGCTCCGGCCACTCGCGGTGATCGCCGGTGGACCCGGGACGGGGAAGACCACCACCGTGGCGTCGATCCTGGCGCTGCTGGAGGAACAGGCCGCCGCCGCGGGCCGTCGTCCCCCACGGATCGCGTTGGCGGCTCCCACAGGGAAGGCCGCCGACCGCCTGGCGGAAGCGGTGCACGAGCGGGTCGTGCAGCTGCGCACCGACGATGCGATCCGCGCGCGGCTGACGGCCCTGGGCGCCTCGACGATCCACCGGCTGCTGGGCGTGCGATCCGACAGCCGGACACGCTTCCGCCATGACCGCACCGACCCGCTCCCGCACGACGTGGTCGTGATCGACGAGACGTCGATGGTGTCGCTGTCGCTGATGGCCAAGCTCCTCGACGCCGTCCGCGACGATGCCCGCCTCGTCCTGGTTGGCGACCCCGACCAGCTCACGTCGGTCGAGACGGGGACGGTCCTGGGCGACGTCGTCGGCCCGACCACCGCCGGGCTGCACCTGACCGAGGCCGCGCGCAGCGCCTTGGGCCGGCTCACGGGCCAGCCGGTCGCGGCACACCCGCCTCCCGCCGGGTCGACCATCGGCGACAGCATCGTGGTGCTCACCACGATCCACCGTTTCGGTCGCCGGTCGGGGATCGCGGAGCTCGCCACCGCGATCCAGCGAGGGCGCGTCGCGGCGGCCCTCGAGCTCCTCGATGAGGGGCGACCCGACGTCGGCTGGATCCCCGCTGACCCGGCGCGGGACACGTTCCGGGGCACGCTGGGTCCGGTCCGCGATGCGGTGAGCGCCGCCTGGGCGGCGGTGCACGCAGCGGCACGAGCCGGGTCCGCGCCCGACGCCCTCGATGCCCTCGGCCGGCTGCGGATCCTGTGCGCACACCGGCGTGGGCCGGCGGGCGTCGCCACGTGGGTGGCGCGCACCGAGCGGTGGCTCGCACAGCACGTGGACGGCTACGACACCGACCCAGCGTGGTACGTGGGACGGCCGGTGATGGTGACTGCGAACGACTACCAGGTCGGCGTGTTCAACGGTGAGCAGGGCGTGGTCGTGCAGCAGCGCGATGGCCGCGTCGCCGTCGCGTTCGAGCAGGGCGGTGACGTGCGGCTGCTCGACCCGGCTCGCCTGGACGCCGTCGAGACCGCACACGCCATGACCGTGCACAAGAGCCAGGGGTCGCAGTTCGCGCACGTGATCGTCGTGTTGACCGAACCTGCCTCACCGATCCTCACCCGCCAACTGCTGTACACGGCGGTCACACGCGCCCGGGAACGCGTCACGATCGTCGGCAGGCCCGAAGCGGTGCGCGCGGCGATCGACCGGCAGGTCCAGCGTGCCTCCGGCCTGCGCGACGCGCTATGGGGCGCTTCGACGCCGGGGCAACCGTGACCCCGGCACGCCGACGTCGGTCGAGACGGGCCGCGGTCACTTCGTGCGATGCCGAGGCCGGTGGCGCGCGGAACCGACGAGGGACGGATCAACGAGGCGTTCGCCAGGACGATCAGCGGTGATGGTGGTCGCACGAGCATCCGTACCCTGGCGGCATGAGCACCATCCGGATCCGTCGCGGCATCTCGATCCCCGAACACGACATCGAGCTCCGCTTCGCCCGATCGGGTGGGCCGGGTGGGCAGCACGTGAACACCTCGGCGACCAAGGTCGAGCTGCGCTTCGACCTGGAGGAGACCGGCGCTCTGACGGATGAGCAGAAGCAGCGTGTGCGCGAGCGGCTGGGGTCGAGGCTGACCAACGACGGCGTCCTGGTGCTGCACGCGTCGGAACATCGCAGCCAGACCCGGAACCGTCAGGCTGCCGTCGGCCGCCTGCGCAACCTCCTACGAGATGCCCTCGAGGTACGGACGCCACGGAAACCCACGCGGCCCAGTCGGTCGGCGCGCGAGCGACGGCTGCAGCACAAGCGGGAACGTTCCGAGATCAAGCGCCTCCGTCGTCCCCCGGAGGTCTAGCAACGTTCATCGAGGTCGGGCGTGTCGTCGGAGCTGTGGGATGTCGTGGTGGTCGGCGCGGGGCCGGCCGGAACCGCCGCGGCGCTCGCGGCGAAACAGGCCCGCCCCGACGCGACCGTCCTGGTCGTGGACAAGGCAACGTTCCCGCGCGACAAGACCTGCGGTGACGCCATCGGCCCACAGGCCCACGGCGAACTGCGGGCGCTGGATGCGGACGTCCTGAAGCCGGACGAGCGGGTGACGCGGTTCCGCCTGTGTGGCCCCGGCGGGGCGGAAGCGAGTGGCGTGCCCAGTGTCACCGGGTACGTGGTGCCCCGCGAGCAGTTCGACGCGCGGCTGGTCGAGACCGCCCGGGACCGGGGCACGGAACTCGTCACCGAGCAGGTGTCAACGGTGACGTGCGTGGGGGACGACGTCGTGGTCAACGGGCGGTGGCGCGCCCGGACGGTCATCGCCGCTGACGGGGCCCACTCAACGGTGCGCCGCGTGCTGTCACCCCAGCCTCGGCCGGCACCACAGCTCAGCGAGCGCAGAGGCCGCGACCGCGGGGTGGCCGTCGCTGTCCGCGCGTACGCACCGGCCGTCCCCGGTCGCGACGAGCTGCTGATCGCGTGGCAAGCCGGCGGCGGCTTGCGCTACGTCTGGTCGTTCCCGACCTGTGACGGCCGCCTCAACGTCGGGGCGTGCGCGCCCGTGGGAGGTTTCACCGGCGGGCGGCGGGAGCTGAGGAAGCGGGTCGCGGAGGTGCTCCCCGACGTCGACATCGACGACCGCACACTGCGAGGTCACCTCCTCCCGCTGTCGACCTCGATTGCCCCCCTGACCACCGGACCGGTGCTGTACGCCGGCGATGCGGCCCGTCTGATCAACCCACTGTCGGGGGAGGGCATCTTCTACGCCATCGCTTCGGGTCGACTCGCGGGCGAGGCGGCGGTGACCGCACCCGACCCCGCCGCGACCTACCGGCGGAGGTTGCGCACCCGGTTGGGCCGCCACTGGCGCCACACCCGCATCCTCGCACGCCTGCTCGATGTGCCGTGGACCGTCCAGGCCACGCTGGCAGCCGCCGCGACACCGGCGATCTTCGACCTACTGGTCGACGTGGCGTTGGGCGACGGGACCTTCCGGGCGCGTCACCTGCCCGCGGTCGCCGCTGCGTGTCTGCGGGGCGAGGAGGCGAGCAGCGGCTGACCCGCCGGTCCCGTTGGCACTGCATGGACGGTCGGCGGGTGGTGCGTACCGCTGCGCCGCGAGTCGGGCGAGACGCGCGATCATGACGACCTGAAGCGTGGCGAGCACGGTGGGCCGCGACTCGAGCCATCGGCGAACGTCGGCCAGGGCCACGACAGCGACGTCGTGAGGCGGGGCCTCCACCACGACCGCCGCGCCGACGACCACGATCACCGGGCGGACGTGGACGGTCACGCCCAGTGCGACGCTGAGGCGGTCTGCGGCGAGGTCCGCACGACCGACCGCGTCGCTGAGGTGATCGGTGCGGTCGCCGTTGTGCAGCAACGTCCGCGGCCCGACGGTCACCTCTCCGAGCAGTTCGACCCTCGACAACGTGTACACACCGCCAGGGCCGATCGCCAGGTCACCAGCATGCCCACCAACCGCGCCGTCGCGAGCCCCAGCAACGATCGTCCATCCGCTAGGCCGCTGCGCCGGCGGCAAGACATGGCCGAGTCCGCGTCGTTCCGGCCCGATTGGCATCACTGGTCCACCGCCGGTGACGCCCATCCGGGTCACGAACCCGCCGTCGATATCAGACATGTTGGGTGCATCGGTCGCCGGCGCGGCTGTCTTTAGTCTTCGGGGGGTGATCCCCCGCGGCCGGCGTGTCCGACCGCGTGCGACGTTTGGGGTCCTCGCGAGGATGCAGCCCGAGGAGGCGACGTGACAACAGGCACCGAGCGCGACCACGAGCACCCCGGGGCGGTGATGGCCCAGGAGATGGCCGAACAGCCCGACGTCATCGCTG
>JALYHG010000014.1 GCA_030776725.1 Actinomycetota bacterium | reverse complement strand
CCCGGATCGCCGGACGCGACGACGACGACCGGGCCGGCTGCTGCGGCCACCGCCGCGAGCCCCGGCTGAAGATCACCGGTCAGCTCGACGGTGGCGATCCCGGGCGGCGCCCAGCGCGCCAGGTGCCGGGCACCGCCGACGACCAGCGTGGCACCGGCCAGGGCCTCGTCCCCGCCGCCGGCCAGCCCACCGGGGCCGACGCCCACCACCGTCACCGGGGCGGTCACCGGCCACTCCCCCGCCCGCCGAGCGGCGCGTGGCGGCTGGCCCCGACCGGCTCGAGCGTGTCGAAGTCGACGAGCACCGCGTGGACGTCCAGCCGGTCCCGCGACCAGGCGCGCAGGTTGTCGGCGACCTGGGCGCACAGCAGGTCCGCGGCGGCTGCGGCGATCCCCGCCTCCGACCACAGCTCGTAGGCGTGGCGGGCGGTGTTGGCTGCGCGGACGTCGGCGACGAGGTCACGGTCACCGCCGGCCCGGGCCGTGACGCCGGCGAGGACGTCGGTGTCCACCCGTGAGCGCGTCCAGTGGGTCATCATGATGCCGGCGGCGAGCTTGGTGAGCTTCCCGGCCATCCCCACGAACACGACCTCACCGATGCCGCGGTCGACGGCCCGGTCGATCGCGTTCCCGGAGAAGTCGCCGACCTCGACGAAGCAGACTTCGGGCACGTCGGGCAGCAGCCGCCGTGCTGCGCGTTCCGTCCGCCCCCCGGTGGTGAGCACGCAGGTGCGCTCGCCTTGCGCGGCCATCACGTCGACGGCCTGGAGCACCGACGCCCGCCACGACGCGGTGGAGAACGGGCGGACGATCCCGGTGGTGCCCAGGATCGAGATGCCACCGACGATCCCCAGTCGCGGGTTGGTGGTGCGCCGCGCCAGCTGCTGCCCTCCGGGGACGCTGACGGTGACCTCGACACCGCGCCGCTGCGGGTCGGTGACCTCCCCGATCGCCGCGCCGATCATCCGGCGCGGCACCGGGTTGATCGCCGGCCCGCCGACGTCGAGCCCCAGACCCGGTTTGGTGACGGTGCCCACGCCGGGTCCCGACCGGAGGTGCACGCCCGGTTCGGCCGCCCACCGCACGGCGACGGTCAGGTGGGCGCCGTCGGTGACGTCGGGGTCGTCGCCGGCGTCCTTGATCACGACCGCCTCCCAGCCGTCGCCCGCCGGTGTGCAGCGCGCGACGGGGAACGTGACGCGCCGTCCCGACGGCAGGGCCACCTCGGCCGACGTCTGGGTCAGGCCGGAGATCAGCGCGGCGACCGCGGCCTTCGCGGCGGCGGAGGCGCACGTCCCGGTGGTCCATCCGGTCCGCAGCGGCCCGGTGCGGACCTTGGCGGTCCGAGGCAGGTCGGGCTCGCGGAGCGCCCCGCGGACGTCGACGTCGCGGCGGGCCGGCGTCACGGGGTGACCTGCCGGTGCGGACGGAAACTGTGGGCGAACCCGGGCGAGTACAGCTGGCTGCGGCCCCCGCCCCGCTCCAGCGCCGGACCGACCAGGATCAGCGTGTGACGGTGCACGCCGGCGGCGCGGACGGTCGCGGCGAGCTGGTCGAGATGGCAGCGGCGGACCTGCTCCTCCGGCCAGGTCGCGCGGTACACGACTGCGCACGGCGTGTGGGGCGGGTACCCACCCGACAGCAGCTCCTGCTGGAGGCGGCGCGGTCGGGCGGCGGAGAGGAACAACGCCATGGTGGTGCCGTGCCGGGCGAACGCGGCGACGTCCTCGCCGGGCGGCATCGGCGTGTGCGTCGCCAGCCGGGTGATCACCACCGACTGCGCCACCTCGGGGACGGTCAGCTCGCGTCCGACCGCGGCCGCGGCCGCGGCCAGCGACGACACGCCCGGGACGATCTCCCACGCCAGGCCCAGGTCGGCGCAACGGTCGATCTGCTCCTGGATCGCCCCGTACAGGCTGGGGTCACCCGAGTGGATGCGGGCCACGACCTCGCCGCGTTGCGCCGCGAGGGCGTAGCGGTCGAGGACCTGCTCGAGGGTCAAGGTCGACGAGTCGAGCACGTCCGCGTCGGGACGGGCGTGGTCGAGCACGTCGGGGTGGACCAGGCTCGCGGCCCAGATCACCACGTCCGCGACGGCGATGACCTGCGCGGCGCGGAGCGTGAGCAGGTCCGCGGCGCCCGGACCGGCACCGACGAACCAGACCTTCCCCCGACCGGCCGTCACGGGCGGTCCTCCACCGGCAGCAGCGGCCGGGGCCCGGCGCTGGTGTCCGCACCGGGGCGCGATCGGGCCGCGTCGATCACCGCGGCGACCAGCGCGTCGAGGTCGGGCTCGCTCGCCTCGGCCGCGACCGTCAACCCGGCCTGCCAGGCGGCACGCGTGGTGTGCGCCCCGATCGTGGCGGCGGCGACCCGGGTGGCGGTGTCGCCCAGCAGCCTCGCCAGGCCGGTGGCGGCGGTGGACGACGCCACGGCCGCCAGCAACGGCGTGCCTGCTTGCAGCTGCGGGCGGAGCCGGTCAGGGACGTCGGTGACCGGGACGAGCGTGTAGGCGGTGACCGTGACCGCGTCGAGGGTGGCCGGCGGTCCGGCACCGCCCGGATCGGGTGCCAGCATGAGCGTGGCGCCGCGATCGTCGAGCTCGGCGAGACCGCCGGCGAGCTGGTCGAGGTCGGCGCCGGTGACGTCAGCGTGGACCGCGAGGCGGTCAGC
>JALYHG010000013.1 GCA_030776725.1 Actinomycetota bacterium | reverse complement strand
GAATGGGAGAGACAGGTCGGGATGGCGGTCCCTCTCACACGATGCGCGACGGCCCGGGCGTACGAGCCCGGGCCGCTACTAGATGCGGGCGGGAGAGATCAGGCCGCGTCGCTGGCGCGCTTGCGGCGCTCGCGGGCCTCACGCTCCCGCCGGCGAAGGTCTCGGATCAGGGTGCGGCGATCAGATTCGAGCATGCCTCCCCAGATCCCGTACATCTCGCGGTTGCGGATGGCGTACTCGAGGCACTCCTGGCGTACCTGACAACGGCCGCAGTACTCAAGCGCCTGCTTCTGATCATCCTCCTCGACGGAGAAGAACAGTTCGACCTCGGCACCGTTGCATGCCGCGTCCTCCTCCCATCCCTCGCCGGTACGGAGTTGACGGGCGAGTGCTTGCGTGGACGACAACTGGCAACCTTCCCTAGTGTGGAACCGTCTTTCGGAACCCCGATGCCGCGCGGGCGTGCGTCGGGGGCACACACCCATCAAAACGGGGACCGGGCAGTGTGTGTTCCTGCCGTTCGTTCATCCGCCGCCGCTCGGCGGCGCAAGCGTGCATCTAACGCACTGTGCGTGCGCTCAGCGCCCGCCCCCTGCTCGCAGTCTGTGAGCGGAGACTGCTCAGAGTCACCACTCGCCCCGAATCAGGAGCCGGCGGGACGTGTCTGCCCGTAACACGATCCTGGCGGCGGCGGTGCTGGCGGCAGCGGTCGCGCTCGTGGCCTGCCCACCGGGTGCAGCATCGCCAGCCGATCCCACCCCGGTTCGCCGCCCATCGACCGTCCCGGCCGCGGCACCGCCCGAACCGATCGGCGAGCCCTCGATGGACGTGATCCCGCCGTCGCCGATCGCGACGGCCCAGCCGGTCGCCCCGCGCGCTGACGACCTCCACGATGTCGAGGTCCGCTACACGGTCGAGCGGCGCACCGACGACGCTGCGACCGCGGGGTTCGCCGCTGTGGTCGACGCCACCCTGTCCGACCCGAGGGGCTGGCGCCGGGCTGGGTTGCGGTTCGTTCGCGACGACGCCGCCCCCTACCGGATCGTCCTCGCCGAAGGTCCCGAGGTCGACGCCCTGTGCCACCCGTACCGGACATGGGGTCTCTACTCGTGCCAGAACGGCCCGGTGGTGGCGTTGAACGCCGACCGCTGGCGGAGCGCCACGCCGAAGTGGACCGGCGACCTCGAGGCCTACCGGGTCATGCTGATCAACCACGAGGTCGGCCACCTCCTGCACCTGCACCACCCGGCGGAGCCGCAGTGCCCACGGCAGGGTGAACCCGCGGCGGTCATGGCGCAGCAGAGCACCGAACTGGACGGCTGCCTGCCCAACGCGTGGCCACTTCAGTGGGAGGTGGAGTTGGCGGCGCGCCGTGGTGAACCCCTCGCACCCGGACCCGACCACGACGCGGATGACCACCGACCGACGCCGCCGTGAGGTCGTCGCGTCATGGCCGCTGGCACGTCGCGCAGTAGGTCGTGCCACGCTGGGCCACGACGATGCGGCGCAGCTCGGTCCCGCACCGCTGGCAGGGCCGCCCCGCGTGTCCGTAGACCTGCAGGAACTCGGCGTTGCGACCGCTCTCGCCGTTCACCATCCGGTAGTCGCGGAAGGTGGTGCCCTCTCTCTCGATCGACTCGGACAGGACCTCGCGGATCGCGGAGTGCAGCACGAGGGCGCGGCGGCGGCCCACGCGCCGGCTCGCCGGGTGGATCTTGGCGCGCCAGAGCGCCTCATCGGCGTAGATGTTCCCGACTCCGGCCACCGCACGTTGGCCGAGGAGCACCGCCTTCACCGGGGCGGCCGTGACCGCCAGCGCGCGTGCGAACCTGTCGGGGCGGAATTCATCGGTGAGGGGCTCGGGACCGAGCATCGCCAGGGTGGGGATCGGCGTGTAGTCGCCCGCGGGCACCACCGCGAGGCGACCGAACCGCCGCGGGTCGCGGTAGTTGAGCTGGCGTCCATCATCGAGGAAGAGCTGCGCTCGGGCGTAGTCGTCCGCCGGTCCGAAGTGCAACGATCCTGTCATGCCGAGGTTCGCCACGAGCTCCAGGCCATCATCGAGCGGGCACAGCAGGAACTTCCCGCGGCGGCGAACGCCGAGGACCGTGTGTCCGGCCAGCCGATGCAGGTTCACGAAGCGTCGCTGTGGAACGTGGTCGACGCCCACGACCTGGCGCCCCGTCAGCTCGGGGCCCAACTGTCGTCGGACGGACTCGACCTCGGGGAGCTCGGGCATGCGGCGGAGGGTACCCGGTGCGGTCGCTACCCTGCGGGGAGACGACCCGAGGGAACCGTGAGCGACCAGCGACGCCAGGTCCGCCGCTACGAGCGGGACCGCGACGAGAACGGCCGCCCCGCCAACGCCCGCCCGCGCGACCGGCTCGGTCGGCCCCTGCCTCGCGGTGCCGAACCGGCCGAGACCGTCGAGGACTTCGCGTTGGACGACCTCGAGGAGGCGCTCGCCAAAGCGGTCGAACTGTGGAACCAGGAGCGTTTCTTCGAGGCCCACGAGGTGCTGGAGGACGTCTGGAACGCCGCCCCGGACGGGGACCGGCTGTTCTGGCAGGGTGTGATCCAGGTGGCGGTGGGCTGCTGTCACCATCAGCGTGGCAACGTCCCCGGGTCGGTTGCGCTGCTCCGCAAGGCCGCCGAGAAGCTGGCCGAGTACCCCGACGTCTACCACGGGATCGACGTCGAGCAGCTCCGCGTCTTCGCGGAGGGAGCGGCCGACGTGGTCGCCGAGACCGGCGAGATCTTCGAGATCGGCTACCTGGAGTTCCCCGCCATGGACGCCGGGCCCTGGTTCGGCTCGGACCCCACCGAGGTGATGCTGCGGTGAGCGACCTGGCGCGGGGCCTGGATGCACAGCACCGGTTCCGCTGCGCCTCATGCGGGAACGTCACGCGTTTCGATGTGGTCGAGACCGCCCGCACCCGCCGTTTCCACCACTTCGACCTGGGCGGGGTCCGTCGGGTGGAGGAGGAGGACGTCCTCGACCGTCGTGTGGAGTCGGTGACCTGTCGCTGGTGTGGGCGCGACGACGCCGTCGTGGTCGAGGCTGCTCCGGCCCGGGCGGTCGGAACCGAGCACTGAACAACGATCCGATCGCGGGGTGTGCCGTTCGCTCCGGCGCTGAGCGCTGATGGTGATCCCGTCTGGAACGGGATGCCGTTCGGTCCGCCCGGGACGGTGTTGCTCGGGACGGCGAGGTGTACCGTCGCCAGCATGGAGCGTCGTGACCTGGCCATCCGCATCGGGGCGGTTACCGCTGTCGTGGCGAGCGCAGCGGCAACGGTCTGGGCGGTGACCGCACGACGGCGTCGATTGGCCCTGGGGCCCGACGGCGTCGTGGAGAGCGGCGACCGGCCCCGATCCGGAACCGTGCGCGATCGCGGGAAGGGTGGGTACGCCATCGACGTCGAACGGCTCCGGGACGCGTCCGACGGCATCGAACCTGCGGTGGAGTACCTCACCTACATCCAGACACGCCGGGGCACCTCCGAGCATCTGCTGTTCGTCCGTGATGACGACATCGACGCGATCGCCGCGCTCGAGGGTGAGGAGCCGAGCGACTTCCTGGAGCGGCTCCAGAAGCTGGGCGTGGTCATCTCCACCAACTGAACGTGGCGACCGGTGGGGACGAGCGGCCCGAGGACCCGGTGCCGGCACCGGACGAGGAGTTGCTCGAGCGGCTCCCCCCCGACGAGTGGGCGGTGCTGTTGCGCAACGTCCGTGGTGCGCTGCACCGGCTCGACGACAACGTGGTCACACCGCGGATGGCGCAGCTGCGGGCGCTGCCGACGAGCCGGTTGGCGTCGGGACGGTCCCGGCGGGATCTGTGTCGGTTGCTGGCGGCCGGTGGCGCGCTGTGGCATGAGACGCTCGCACAGCTCGAGGACGACCCCCACGGCGGCGCAGTGCTCGCGATCCTGCGCGGCGAGGTGGAAGTCGCCCCGCCGCAACGGCGCCACCCACAACCTGCCGTCGTCAGCAGCCCAGATCGCCATCAACGCCTCCGCGCTCGCGCGCGCGAGTTCCGCGAGCAGCGTGACCATGCGCGCCGACGCGCCGAAGGCCTCGAGGCGCGACTGCGGGTCGAACAGGAGCGGGTGCAGGAGCTCGAGGACGCGGTCCGCACCTTCGAGGACACGATCGAGGCGCTGCAGCGTCGTCTGACCTCGGCGGCCGAGGAGCGCGACCAAGCGGTCGAACGGGTCCGCCGCCAGGCCGACGCGCAGGTGGCCGAGCTCCGTGATGAGCTACGGACGCTGCGCCGGCGGGAGGAGGAACGCCTCCAACGCCGGCGGCGGCACCGGCGAGCGCGCGAGGCCCTCGAACGACGCGCCAGCGAGGAGATCGCGCAGTACCGCTCGTCGCTCCGGTCGGGGGCGCGCCCGGCCGCGTCCGGGCGCCCCAGCCGGCTCCCCGCCGGTATCGCCCCGGGCACGGTCGACGCTGCGCAGGCGCTGCTGGTCCCCGGCCGGAGGATGATCGTCGACGGGTACAACGTCTCACAGCAACATCGCGGCCACCTCGAGCTCGAGCAGCAGCGGTTGTGGTTGACCACCCAGCTCGAGTCGTTGGTCGCCCGCCTGAAGGTGCTGTGCACGGTCGTCTTCGATGGGGATCCGGGCGTCAACGCGCCTGCGCCACGGTCACGTCTCGTCCGGGTGCGCTTCACAGCGGGGGGGACCGCCGACGATGCCATCGTCGAACTGGTCGAGTCCCTCCCCTCCGACGAGCCGGTCGTCGTGGTCACCGACGACCGCGAGCTGGCCGACCGTGTCCGCCAGCTGCGGGGGGACGTCATCGGCACCGCTTCGCTGCTCGCTCTGGCCGGTTGAGAGTCGCACCGGTCGGACGTGACACGTTGGCCGCCCCGCCGTCCAACCGGTTCCCGGCGCGCGAAACAGTTGCTCGGCTCCGTCGCGGCGGGCAGGATGCGGACGTCGGCCGACACCCGACGCCAGCTGTCGGGCCCGGCGCTTGGGCGGCCTGACGAGATGAGCCCCAAAGTCGGGGCGGGTCCGGAGGCAAGCGTGATCGAGGTTCACCTCATCGGCTACACCGCGGACCTGCAACACCTCGTCCTCGACGTGCATCCTGATGCTCGCCGTGGCCGGTACCGGCTGGTCGTCGACGCCGACCTCTTCCTCACGGTTGACGAGATCCGCCGGTTGCGCCAGGGATCGGCATCCGGTGACGGGGAGCCGACCCAGACGGCTGGGTCGTCACGCCGGGGGGCGACGGCTCGGATCGACCCCCGGCCACCAGCAGACACCTCACCGGATGAACCCGCCGAGCCGGCAGTGACCGGGCCTGACAGCGACGAGACGGTGGCCGCCGGCCGTGAGGCCGATGTCGCGTCGTCGCCGGAGCAGCCTGTCCACGAGAGCAAGCTCACGCCGGCCGAGATCCAGGCCCTGCTGCGGGCTGGGCGGTCGCCGGCATCGGTGGCCAAGGCTGCCGGGACCGACGTCAGCTGGGTCGAGCGGTGGATGGTCCCGATCGTCGCGGAACGCGACCAGGTGCTGCGCGAGGCGCACAGCCGGCGCCTGGCACGCTCGCGTTTGGGCGAGTCCGGGCATCCCCTCGGGCAGGCGGTCGACCGCAACCTCGGCGAGCGCGACATCGATGCAGATGACGCGAGCTGGGCGGCCAGCCGACGAGCCGACGGTCGTTGGACCGTCACCGTGCGCTACCGCCAGCGCGGTCGGACCCGGAGCGCCAGCTGGTGGCTCGACCGCGACGCCGGGACGATCACCGCATCGAGCCCGCTCGCCCGCGAACTCGGCTGGACGGCCCCCCGGACCGGACGGAAGGCGAGCCGGTCGTCGCGGACCGCAGGGAAGGCTGCGGCGAAGCCCTCGAACGGCAAAGCGGCGTCGAAGGCCGGCGGGAAGCGTTCGGCCAACCGTTCGACGGCCGAAGCGGCGTCGAAGGCCGGCGGGAAGGGCGCGGAGGCGTCCAGCCGGAAGGCGCGAGGGACGTAGCGGCCACCTGACGTGCGGGTGCTGTGGCTGACCAACGATCTGCCGCCACAGGTCGGTGGTATCCAACGCTTCGTTGACCAGCTGATCCGACGGGTCCGCCCCGACTCGACGGTGGTCGTCGGTCCCAACCACCCCAACGCCGAGCGGTTCGATGACGCGGCGCCGTACCGGGTCGTCCGCGCGGCGAGCCGTTCGCTCCTGCCGACCCCGTCCACCCTGAATCTGGTGCGGGCCGTGGCCCGCGATCACCGCCCCGCCGTGGTGGTGCTGGGGGCGGCCTGGCCGTTGGGGGAGCTGGGCCCGGCCCTGTCGCGCGACCCGGCCGTCCCGGTGGTGGGTCTCACGCACGGCCACGAAGCGGGTCTGGCCACGGTCGGCCTCGGGATCCTCGTGAGACGCGCGACCCGCGCCCTGGCTGCGGTCACCACGATCAGCGACTACACCGAGAGTCGGCTGCGGCCGCACGTGCGTGATGTCACCGTGGCACGGATCCCACCAGGTGTGGACACCGAGACGTTCAACCCGGACGTGGACGGTTCTGCCTTGCGACGCCAGTGGGGGGTGCCGGCCGCCGCGCCGCTGGTGGGCTGCGTGTCGCGGTTGGTGCGACGCAAGGGCCAAGACGTCCTCGTCGATGCTTGGCCGGCGGTGCGCCGCCACCACGTCGATGCGTGGCTGGTGCTGGTTGGTGACGGCCCGCTCGCGGCGAGGCTGCACCGCCGAGTGCAGGGCATGCCGCAGGTGGTGGTGGCCGGTGAGATCCAGGGACCGCGACTGCCGGCCGCGTACGGTGCCATCGACGTGTTCGCGATGCCATGCCGCACCCGGTGGTTCGGTCTCGACGTCGAGGGGCTGGGCAGCGTCTACCTCGAGGCGCAAGCCGCTGGTGTCCCGGTGGTGGCGGGGGTCTCGGGTGGGGCACCCGAGACCGTCCGCGACGGCGAGACCGGCGTCACCGTCGACGGTCGCAACCCCGACGCGGTGGCAGGGGCGATCGCGACGCTGCTCGATGATCAGGAGCGTCGTTCGCGGATGGGCCGCGCCGCCCGGAGCTGGGTCGAAGCCCGCTGGTCGTGGGAGCAGATCGCCGCGCGCTTCGACGATCTGCTGGCGGCCGTCGCGTCGCGACGTTGACGCCGGCGCACAGGCCGTTGGCGGTCAGGTCACCGCGACGGCTCGTCCCGGCGCAGGCCGAGGCGAGCGATCACGACCACGCCGACGGCGCCGACCATCGCCGCAGCCAGAACCATCGGGACGTCGGCCCAGAACGGAGCGCCCAGGCGGACGTCGCCGACGCCGCCCTGGTCGGTGGGCCACATCCACAGCACCCGCAACGACCCGGCCATCAAGCCGATCAGCGTCGCCATGACCGTGGCGCGGTGATGCTCCAGCAGCCAGTGCAGCGCGGCAGAGAACACCGCCAGGCCGGTGGCGGCACCTGCGGTGAACACCGCGAGTTCGACGGCGCCGCGCTCGTGGACGACGTCGAGGAGATGCTGGTACAGCCCGATCATCAGGAGGAGGAACGAACCGGAGACGCCGGGCAGGATCATCGCGGTGATGGCCAACGCCCCGCCGGCGAACATCACGGCCAGCCCAGGATCGCGCATAGCCGCGCCGCGGAGACCCAGGAGCACGAACGTGGCGGCTGCCACTGCGGTCACGATCGCCAGGCGAGGTGGGTCCCGGCGGTCGAGTTCGTCGCTCGCCACCACGATCGACCCGACGATGAGGCCGAAGAACAACGCCGACATCAGCACGGGGCGATCAGCCAGGAGGGTACGCAGGACCCCCGCCAGTGTGACGACCGCCAGCCCGATACCGGCCACCAGCGGCACCAGGAACCCCCAGCGGACGTCGCGCAGCGCCCGCCACCCGCCGTCGACGTCCAGCCGGAGCAGCCGGCCGACGGCGGAGGACGCCGCGTAGATCTCCGCCACCAGGTCGTCGTAGATGCCGAAGACCAACGCGATCGTGCCACCCGACACGCCGGGGACCAGATCCGCGCTGCCCATCGCGAAACCTCGGACGACCTGCACGACCGCTCGCATCGGCCGGTGCCGCGCGGACCGATCGGTGGTGGTCGCTCGCGGATCGGTGGTGGCCGCTTGAGACGCGGTGTGGGCGGTGTCACCGGACCGTGGCATGGCGGCGCACGGTAGCGCCGCCGGGCGAGTGTGGTCGTCGGCCGTGCGTGCTCTATGCTCCGAGGCCGCTGGAGGAGGTCGCCATGACTCGGTACGACGTGGTGGGAGGGGCGCAGCCGTGGTCGTCGGCCGGCAGCGATGAACGCGGCCAGATCGGTGTGGCCGTCATCCACGGCTTCACGGGGAACCCGGTGTCGACCCGGCCCCTGGGCGAGGCGATCGCCGAGGCGGGGTACACGGTCGAAGTTCCGCGACTGCCCGGGCACGGCACCCACTGGCGTGATCTGGGGCGGCTGAGGTACGCCGATCTTCGCCGGGGCGCCGAGCGGTCGTTCGACGACCTCGCCGAGCGCTGTCGGAGCGTCGTGCTGGTGGGTTTCTCGCTCGGAGGGACCATCGCGCTCGACATCGCGGCGCGTCGTTGCCGCAGTGGCCGGAGCGAACGGCTGGCCGGGGTGGCCACCATCAACGCTCAGATCCTCGATCGCCCCGACCCCCTGGCGAAGCTCGGTGGCGTGCTGCAGTACATCTTCCCCGTCGTCCCGGCCCCGCTGGTCGGTCTCACACGCAACGACATCGCCAAGGGTGGCGATGAGCGCGCGTACAGCCTCGTCCCGGCCAAGACGGGCTACTCGGTGCAGTCGGCGCTGCGGCGCGTCCGTGCCGGGTTGGCGGACGTCACCGTCCCCGTGCTGGTGGCTGGTTCACCCCAGGACCACGTCGTTGACCCGCGCAACGCCGATGCCATCGTGCAGCGGCTCGGCACCGACGACGTGACCCGCATCGAGCTGCAACGCTCCTACCACGTGGCCACGCTCGACCACGACGCGGAGCTGCTGGCGGACGCGATCGTGTCCTTCGTCGAGCGCATCACCGTGGGCGCGAAGACCGCCTGACCGCGCGACCCCGTACAGGCCAACAGGCAAATGCCGCGGTTCCTGTCGTCGTCGTTCGCGCGTTGCGGCTCCTGGGGCGGAGGCGGCGGCGCCGGGATACGCAGCGAGAACGCCCCGCCGTCGTCGAGCATCTGCGGATGTTGGGGCCCGTGCGATCCGCGTACCGTGCGGTCGGCTGCCCGTGGCGCCGCGTACGCGAAGGCCTCCTGCACGGTCACATCGCCGTCGCCGTTGGCGTCACCGCCCCTGCCCCTCATCCCTCCCTCGATCAGGAAGTACCCCCACACGGAGTTGCCGACCGAGGGATCCTCGTAGGACTTCTCCGGCTCCGCTGACGAGAACGTCAGGAGCCGCCCCGCGCGGCGCATCCCCGGGTCGGCGTACCCGGCCGCCTCGCAGGCGCCGATGTTGATCCACAGCCGGCCGGCGGACACGTGCGCCAACCGAGCCACGAGCTCACTGTCGACGATGTGGCGGTTGTCGGCTGGCCACAGCGCCTCGTCGGGGACCTCGCCGTCGCCGTCGACGTCTCGCCCGCGCCACTGCTTGGTGTGGCCGCTGAAGTGGAACACCGCGACGGAGGACCCATCGGTCTTCCGCGCCAGCCATGCGATGGCCTGCTCGATGTTGTCCCTCGTCGCAGCGCGGTCGGTCAGCAGCACCATGTGATCGTCGAGCCACCCGAGCCCGCGCAGGTGGGCGTGGAGATCCTCGGCGTCCTGGCGTGAGCCGACGTTGTCGCGTGTCCGTCCCTCGTAGTCGTTGATGCCGATCAGCACCGCCCAGCGGGTGGTCGCCGGGTCGCGCGGATCCTGGACCGCTTGCTCCTGGGACGAGAAGCGTGCGGCGAACCGCGACCGGCCCGCATCGGACGCTGGCGGTGGCTGCGCCGGGCTGGACGACCGCGGCGGGGCGGCCGAGTCGCTGGAGGTCGCCCCCGGGTCGATCGCGACCAGGCCTGTCTCAACGGCGGGGTCAGCAGCGGGCGCCTCAGCGACCGACGCTGGTTCGACCGGTGGCTCAACGGCCGCTGGTTCCTCCGCCGGCGCTGCAGCCGCCGCCTCCGCCGCGTCCGGCGGTGGCGACGATCGCGGCGAGGTCGGCTGGGCCACGTTGGTGGTCGTGTCGTCGATCTCAACAGCGGTGGGCCGCGCCCCCGGCGACAACATCAACGCCACGGCCACGGCCTGGACGGCGAGCATCACCGCGACCATCGACGCGACCACTCTGGGGTCGCCGGTCGCCCGATGCAGCCACCTCACGAAACGACGACGATCGAACCTGTCACGGCCCACGGTCTCCCCGCTCCCCGGCCATACCGAGACTAGTCAGCGAACCGCCTCCGCCTCCAGGGACGTCGGCTGGCGTAAGGCCGCGACCACCGGGCGACCGCGCGAACCGCACCGACCCCGCTGCCTGGGTGACGTAGGCTTGGCTCACCGTGGACCTGTACCTCGACGACGACGCCTTCGTGCGGGCGCCGCCGGCGCTGTTGTACGCGCACCTGATCGAGTTCGACGCGTACGACCGGTGGTGGCCGGGCCTCTCGGTCGTGCGCGCCGCCCCGGCCGGTGACCGCTGGGACAGCGAGATGGCCGGCCGGGTGCATCCCCTGGCGGGGTACCCGCGGGATCCTGGCGACAGCTGGCTCGACGTGCACATCCGCGCCGGTCGGCGCCGGTCGGGTGTGCGGCTCCACCTGCGGCCCTACCGCTTCCGTCCCGCCAGCGGGGTGGTGCTCGACGTCACCGGCGACATCACGGGTACGGCGGAATGGTGGTTGGAGGACGGGTACGGCGGGACGGTCGTGCACCACCTTGCGCGAGGCGGCGTGTCGCGTGGGCGCCCATCATCGGTCACTGCTCGGTACCGGCTGGCTGTCCGCAGCGGCCTGTTCGGGTTGAAGGACGCGGTCCAGGCGCAGGTCCGCGAGGGCCTCGGGCTGGTCCCGTGAGGTGCCCTGACTGCGGCGCGCTGAACGCCGACACGGCCGCCTGGTGCACTCAGTGCTACACGGAGTTCCGTACCCGGGGTGCCGTCGGCGGCGACGAGCCCCCGGCGGGTGGACAGCCCTCCACCGACGAGACGCCGCCCGATCGTGGCGCCGCCCCACCGCCGGTGCCGCCGTCCCAGCACACCGCGGTGACGCGGGCGGACGCCACCGCACCACCTCAGACCGGGCCAGCGGGCCAGACCCCGTTGCGGGCTGGAGGCGGCCGGTTCCGCAAGGTCGACGACGAGCTCGAGTGGCGCTGCGCGGTCTGCGAACACTGGAACCCGGTCGGCGTGACCGCTTGCAACGTCTGCGGCAGTCCCTTCGGGCGCACGCTTGGTGAGCCGGGCGACGCCGGCGAGCTGCGACCGATCGAGCCGTGGGCCGCGGCGGCCGCCAGCGCGGTCCTCCCCGGCGCCGGCCACGGGCTGCTGGGCCGGCGCGGGACCGCGACCGTCCGTGCGGCGACCTACCTGCTGTGGCTGCTCGGCGGGCTGCTGCTGGTGCGGGCGGCGACGGCTGCCGGCCAGACGCTCCTGCCGGCCGTTCCGCTCCTGGGCGGGGCGTTGGCGCTCCTGGTCACCAGCGTGCACGACGCCTACATGCTGGCCGACGGACGCAGCGACGAGCTGCTCACCCCGCGGGTGTTCTTCTGGCTGGTGGTCGCGGTCAGCGGCGCCTTGATGGTCAGCTTCATCCCGGCGGCGCTCCGACTGGGCTCCGGGGGGTGACACGGCGGTTGGCGACCAGCAGCCCGACGCCACCGCCCAACGAAGACCGCGCCGTCACGGTCCGACGAACACCGCGCCGCCACCGGCCAGCAGGTTGCTAGCCTCCCCCCGTCCAGCCTCCCGAAGGAACCGCGTGGTCCGCGTCCTGCTGTTCACCGGGAAGGGCGGCGTGGGGAAGACCACGGTGGCCGGCGCGACCGCAGTCCGGGCTGCCGCTCGCGGTCACCGTGTCCTGGTGACCTCCACCGATCCGGCCCACTCGCTCGCGGATGTGTTCGACGTCCCCGTCGGCGACGGCCCGACCGCGGTCGCGCCCAACCTCGCCGCCCAGCAGATCGACGCGCAACGGAGGCTCGAGCAGCACTGGCACGACGTCCGCGATTACCTCGTGCAGTTGCTGGCATGGGGAGGGCTCGGTGAGGCCCAAGCCGAGGAGCTGGCTCTGGTTCCCGGCCTCGACGAGGTGTTCAGCCTGATCGATCTGCGCGCTCACATCGCCAGCCGCACCCACGACCTCATCGTCGTCGACTGTGCCCCGACCGCGGAGACGTTGCGTCTGCTCGCCTTGCCTGACGCGCTGCGCTGGTACGTCGAACGGATCGTGGGGACCGGGCGACATCTGGCCCGCGCGGCGCGGCCGGTCGTGACCCGGGTCAGCAACGTCCCCATCCCGGCCGATCCCGTTTTCGGGGCGGTGGAGCGTATCCACGGTGACCTCGCCGCCGTCCACGCGATCCTGCGCGACAGCGCAACCACCAGCGTGCGGCTGGTGGTCAACCCGGAACGGATGGTGATCAACGAGGCGATGCGCACGGCCACCACCCTGTCGCTGTTCGGGTACGCGATCGACAGCGTGATCGTGAACCGGTTGCTGCCGGACGCGCTCACCGATCCCTACCTCGCCCGGTGGAAGCAGCAGCACGCAACCCACCTGGAAACCGTCCGGGCCTCCTTCACGCCGATCCCGATCCTCACCGCGCCGCTCCTGGCCGACGAGCCGGCCGGGACCGCTGCGCTGGTCGAGCTCGCCGACGTGGTCTACGGCGACGCCGACGAGGCCGCGGTGCTGCACGACACCCGCCCGATCGAGCTGTGTCGCCATGGAGACGGCCTGCAGCTGAAGATCGCCCTGCCGTTCACGACGAAGGACGACGTGCAGCTGCACCGCCGGGGCAACGATCTGCACGTCAAGGTGGGGGCGATGAAACGCACCGTGCCGTTACCCGCGGCGGTGCGCCACCAAGACGTGGCCCGTGCCGGGTTGCACGACGGCGTCCTCGAGGTGATCTTCCGGGAGCGGCCCGTGGCCGCCGTCCAGCGGGACGTGCGGTGACCGACGGCGACGAGTGGCCCTGGTGGGCCAGCGGCGACCGGCGTGGCGACCGGCCCGGTGATGGTCCCGGTCAGCGACGCGCAGCGAGGGAAGCGCCACCGCACCGCCACGGGGACCCGTGCCAGGTCTGCCCGATCTGCAGCTTCCTGCGGCTGGTCGAGGGCGTTCGCCCCGACGTCGTCGACCACCTCACCGAGGCCGCACGCCACCTCACACTTGCCGCCAAAGCCGTGATCGACGCCCAAGCAGACGGGTTCACCAGGCGCGACGATCAGTTCGAGCGGATCGAGGTCGACGGCGAGTAGCCGTCGACGTGCCTGCCAACACCCCCCAGCACACGGCACCATGAGTCCTGCGCAGCGCAGCGATCCGCGCCCCGCACGGCCGCGAGGAGGCGAGATGTCGGATCCGGTCTCGGTCGGCGTCGACGTCGGCGGGACGAAGCTGTTGGGTCTCGCAGTGGGCGAAGACGGTGGCGTCCTCGCCCGTCGACGCCGGACCAGCCCCCGCAGTGACGCCGACGCTCTCGTGGCCGCCATCGCTGCGGTCGCCCGGGAGCTCGGCGAGGGGCTGCGGGTCGGTGTGGGCGTCGCTGGCGTGGTCAGCCGCGACGGCATCGTCCGCTACGGGCCGAACCTCGACGTCCGGGACGTCGCGCTCCGGGACCGGCTCGCCGACGAGCTCGACGTGCCCGTCGCCGCGTACAACGATGCAACCGTCGCGCTGTACGGAGAGCTGCGTGCCGGTACGGCCCGGGGCGCCCGCGACGTCGTCATGCTGACCTTGGGCACAGGGGTCGGAGGCGCCATGGTCGTGGACGGGCGTCTGGTGTTGGGTTCATCGGGGATGGCTGGGGAGCTCGGGCATGTCATCGTCCAGGACGGGGGACGCCGCTGCCCGTGCGGCAACCTCGGCTGTCTGGAGGCGTACGCGTCGGGCACCGCAGTCGGCCTCCGCGCGGAGGACCTGCTCGCCGCGGAGGACACTCCCAGCAGCCTGCGAGACGTCGATCGGGTCGACGGCAAGGCGGTGACGCTCGCCGCCCACGCCGGCGACGCCCTGGCCCGGCGGGTCGTTGACGAGGCGGGGTACTGGCTGGGGGTTGGCCTGACCGGGCTCGTCAACGTCTTCGACCCGGAGCTGGTGGTGATCGGCGGCGGGGCGGCCACCACGTTGGCACCGTTCGTGCTCCCACGCGCGGTCGAGATCATGAGCGAGCGGGTCCTGGGAGTCGGCCACCGGCCACTGCCACAGGTCGTGGCCGCCACCCTCGGTGACGACGCCGGGGCCATCGGAGCGGCGCTGCTGGCCCACGTCGACGAGGCGGCGGCAGCGGCCGACCCGCACGGCGCGCAGCAACCCTGATCCGGTGATCCGCGTGGCCGCGTACAACCTGTCGGGCGTGCTCGACGCCGGGGCGGTGGTCGACGTCCTCGTCCGCTGCCAGGCTGACGTCGTCTGTGCGGTCGAGGTCCCGGGACGCTTCGCGCTGCGTCGCCTCGTCCGCCGGGCGGGGATGGACGTCGCTGCGCGCGCCGGCGGGCGGCGGCTGGGTGTCGCGGTCCTGGTCGGCGACCGCGTCCGGGTGGTCAGCGTCACCCGCCACCAGCTGTCGCGCCCACCCGGCCAACCTCGGCGCAGCGTCGCGCAGGCGATCGTGGGCGTCGGGAGCCTGCACTTGGCGGCGTTCTCCACGCAGCTGGGCATGTGGCCGCAGCGCCGGCGAGGACACGCCGAGGATGTCGCCGCGGTCGTGGCGGCTGTCGGTGCCCCGGTGGTCCTCGGCGCCGACCTCAACGAGGGTCCGACCGGGGTCGCGGCGCAGCTGCTGGCTGCCCGCTTGACCGACGCCTTCGCTGCGGCTGGCGAGGGCACCGGCGAGACCTTCCCCAACCCGGACCCGATCGCGCGGAACGACTACCTGTTCGTGGACCCGACCCTGGTGGTGCGCCGCGCGTGGGTGCCACGGGACGGCGTCGCCAGGGTCGCCAGCCACCACCGGCCGGTGATCGCCGAGCTGGTCGGTGTGCTCGAT
>JALYHG010000012.1 GCA_030776725.1 Actinomycetota bacterium | reverse complement strand
GGGCTGTGCGGCACGCCGCGGCCCGCAGCCGTGCCGCGGCCTCGCGGACCCGGCAGGGCCTGCGCACCGCGACTGTCATCGCTGCGGCGTGGCTCGTCCTCGCGGCCGACCGCGTCCACCGCTCGGTGAGAGGCCCCACCGTCCGGCGTCTGGCCAGCGGTTCCACCCTCGCGAGCGCCGTTGTCAGCGTCGCCGCGTTGGGGACGTTGGCGGTGGCCTACGCCGGGGCGCACGTCCCCCCTGCGGCGGGTGCGCTCCCGACCGTCGTGGTCGACGTCGAAGGGCGCGAACTCGGCTCGCTCCGCGCCCAGGCACACGACCCCGTCGCGGTCGACGAGCTCCCCGCGCACGTGGTGCACGCCGTGCTGGCGGCCGAGGACCGAAGCTTCCGCCGCCACCACGGGATCTCGATCCGTGGCAGCCTGCGGGCGCTGTGGGCGAACCTCACCGCAGGCACCGTCGAGCAGGGCGGATCCACCATCACCCAGCAGTACGTCGGTCTGCTGACAGGCCAACTGCGACCCGGGTGGAGGGAGAAGGTCGAAGAAGCGCTGATATCTCTCAAGTTGGAACGCCAGCTCGACAAGGACACGATCCTCCAGCGCTACCTCAACACCGTCTACTGGGGGCGGGGCGCGTACGGCATCGGCGCTGCGGCGCGGACCTACTTCGGCGTGCCCGCCACGCAGCTCGACGTCAACCAGGCTGCGACCCTGGCTGCCATGATCGCCCAGCCCGAGCAGCTGGACCCGGCCAGAGTGCCGCACACCCTCAACGTGCGTCGGGTATCCACGCTGCGAGGGATGTCCGCCCAAGGTTGGCTACCGGCCGCCGCGGCCGACGACGCCATCGCCGCAGGTGTGCCCGGCGCCCTGCGTGGCAACGCCGTCGCCCACGACGTTGGCCCCTACTACCTCGACGCGGTTCGTGAGCAGCTCGCGGCCCAGCTCGGCGAGGACGCCCCGTTCACCGGCTACCAGGTCCAGGTCGAGATGGACCTGGAGCTGCAACGGCTCGCGGAGCAGGTCGTCGCCGACCATCTCGACGCGCAGGCCGACTCCGGCGCGCTCGTCGCGATCGACCCGCGCGACGGCGGGGTCCGTGCGATGGTGGGTGGGCCCGACTACGCCAGGCAGCCGCTCAACACCGCTGTCCAGTCGCGACGGCCCGCAGGCTCGGCGTTCAAGCCGTTCACGCTCGCCGCGTTCGTCGAAGCGGGGTACGC
Organism: Actinomycetota bacterium; assembly: GCA_030776725.1. Lineage (NCBI taxonomy): Bacteria > Bacillati > Actinomycetota > Actinomycetota bacterium. The sequence continues at coordinate 4,346 of JALYHG010000012.1, read as the reverse complement.
GCCGTCCTCTCGCTTCCGCGCGCCGCGCGAGATCGACGTCGAGGTCCCCGGCCCGGATGTGACGGTGGCGAACTACGCCCGCTCCAGTTACGGCGTCCAGACCGTGCGCGAGGCCACCACCACCTCGACCAACACCGTCTACATGCAGATGGTGGCGACGGTCGGTCCTGAGGCGGTCGTTGACGTCGCCCGCCGCGCCGGGATCCGCAGCGAGCTCCCGGCGGTGCCGACCATCGCGCTCGGCGTCGGAGATGTCTCCCCGCTGGAACTGGCCACCGGGTACGCGACGCTGGCCGGCGGTGGGGTGCTGACAGAACCCCGTCTGATCCGACAGGTGGTCGCCCACGACGGCACGGTGGTCCGTCGCGACCAGCCGCGGCACACCCGCGCCATGGAGGTGCGCACGGCACAGGTCGTCACGGACGTGCTGACACGGGTCATGGAGTCGGGCACCGGGAAGGCAGCGGACATCGACCGGCCGGCAGCGGGGAAGACGGGGACCACCAACGCACACCGTGACGCGTGGTTCGCCGGTTACGTCCCCGAGCTCGTGACGGTCGTGTGGTACGGCAACCTCGACAACAGCCCGATGGACCGCATGACCGGCGGGGCGCTCCCGGCTGAGACCTGGGCGGCGTTCATGTCGGCGGCCCTCGACGGGCAACCAACCGGCGACTTCCCCACGCCCGACCTGACCGGGTTACGCAGCATCGACCGCATGCCACGGGAAACCGAGCGGAACACGCCCCGCCAGACGGCGCAACGCCCGAGCGGAGACAGCTAGCCGGCCTCGATCACGACTGTGCCAGCGAAGCGGTCGTGGAAGCCGCGGTGGTCGGGGTCGTTGACGAGGTAGCTGATCAGCCCCGCGAGGAGCAGCCCCGCCGAGACGATCATGACGAGCACGTCGAGCGGGAACCACGGGATCCAGGCCGCCGGCCACGGCAGGTAGAAGATGACGCGCCGCCTGAACGCGTCGGCATGGTCGATCGGCGACCCGTCGGGGCGGACGACCGCGAGGTCCATCACCATCTTCCCGATCGACTGGGCACGCGATCCCTCCGTGTACAGCCAGTACCCCAGGTGGACGGCGAGTGTCACAACGGTGACGCCGAGCCGCGCGAGCGTGGTGCCACCTCCAGCGCCACCCATAGCCGGTCCCGCGACACCGACGATCCTCATGATCACCGTGACGACGAGGCCGAGGGTGAGCAGGACCACGAAGTCGATCACGTCCGCACCGATGCGACGCCCGACGTCGGCGGGTTCCCACTTTCCGTCTGGAGCACCGCCGGCAGCTGCAGACCGCCCGTTCATGCGCCTCCTCCGCGTCGAGGTCGCGCGCCCACCGTAACCTCGGCCCGACGCCAATCGAGGCCGGTTGACGATGCGTCCAACCGGCCGGGACACAACGTCGCGCAACGAGCCGTACACGGGGAGTATCTGGCCATGGCACGAACAACGTCGCCGGACCGCGCCGCCGGGCAGCCCTGGTACCGCGCGCTGTGGCAGCCGGGGCAGCCCTGGTACCGCCAACCCGCCGTGTACGTCCTCACGATCCCCGCGCTGCTGGGCATCCTCGCGCTGTTCTTCCTGTCCGCCTACCTGTTCGCCGCCGTCCCCCTCCCCGAGGACATCGCCGCGACGGCGACCAAGGTCCTCGACCGAGAGGGGCGCGAGGTCGGTTCCCTGTCCCCCACAGCCGCCCGCGAGGACGTCGACCTCGGGGAGCTGCCCGAGCACGTCCCGCAAGCGGCGATGGCAGCCGAGGACCGGGCGTTCTACGAGCATGGCCCGATCTCCCTGCCGGCCACCCTGCGCGCACTGTTCGCCAACGTCCGTGCCGGCGAGATCGAGGAGGGCGGCTCCACGATCACCCAGCAGTACATCAAGAACGCGGCGCTGTCACCGGAGCGGACGTTCTGGCGCAAGGCCAACGAAGCGGTCCTCGCCGTCAAGATGGAGCAGCAGTACTCGAAGGATCAGATACTGGAGTTCTACCTGAACACGATCTACTTCGGGCGGGGCGCGTACGGGATCCAGTCCGCGGCCAAGACCTACTTCGCACGCCCCGCCGCCGAGCTCACGGTCAACCAGGCCGCCACCCTCGCCGGGATGATCCAGGCTCCCGAGAGGCTGGACCCCGCGGAGGACCCCGTCAGCGCCGACCGCCGCCGCCGCTACGTCCTCGACGGCATGGTCACCGAAGGGTGGTTGTCGCAGGCGGAGGCCGAGCAGATCAAGGCGGAGGGCCTACCGGAGACGACCGCCCGACAGACCGTCGATCGCGGACCGGCCGCGTACTACCTCGATGCGCTGCGACAGGAGCTGACACAGGTCCTCGGCGGGGAGGAGGCCGTCTACCGTGGCCTGGTGGTCCACACCGAGATGGACGCGCGGATGCAGAGCGCCGCTCAGGCGGTGCTCACCAAGAAGATCGCACAGTTCAACCAGGAGGCCGGCGGCGGACCGCCCGTATCGGGCGCGATCGTGTCGATCGACCCGGAGAACGGCGGGGTCCGCGCTCTCGTCGGCGGACCTGACATCGGCGTCCAACCGTTCAACGCCGCGGTCGCGAGCCCCAGCACCGGTGAGAACCAGGGCAACCAGCCCGGGTCGGCGTTCAAGCCGTTCGGCTTGGCCGCCTTCGTCGCCGCCGGTAACCACCCCGACCGGTCGACGTTCCCCGCACCCGCGCAGATCACGGTGGACTTCGAGGGCTACGACCCCTACCGGGTGCGCAACTTCGCGCACCAGGGGTTCGGGCGCCAGACCGTCCGCCAGGCGACGCTCACCTCCACCAACACCGTCTTCGTCCAGCTCGCCAAGGAGGTGGGCTCGGCGGCCGTGAAGGACATGGCCGTCGAAGCGGGCATCCCGGCGGAGTGGCTCCACACGCACCCGTCGTTGATCCTCGGCAGCGCCGACGTCAGCGTGCTCAGCATGGCGGAGGGGTACGCCACGTTCGCCGCTGGAGGGGTGCATGCGGAGCCTCGGATGGTCCGCCGTGTCGAGGATGGTGACGGGCAGGTCATCGTCGACTCCAGGCCACGACACGACGGCGCGATCACGGCCAACGTCGCCTACGTCATCAGCGACATCCTGCAGGACAACATCCGCTCGGGGACCGGGACGCGCGCAGCGATCGGCCGCCCGGCCGCGGGGAAGACGGGAACCACCACGGACGGTCGCGACGGCTGGTTCGTCGGGTACGTCCCCCAGTTAGCGACGGCGGTGTGGTTCGGCAACGTCGAGAACCGGGAGCTGCAGGTGGAGCTGACCGGAGGCAGCTACCCGGCCGCGACCTGGGGTGAGTACATGGCGCAGGCCGTCGAGGGGCTCGACGTCGTGGACTTCCCCGAGCCGGACTACTCAGCGCTGACAGGCGTGGGCGGGGAGCCCGAACCGGGGCCGTCACCCGACGAGTCTCCGACCCTGCAACCGGTCGAGTGCCCCGACGCTGAAGGAGGATCGTTCCAGACGGTGCTGGCACCCGGGGAGGAGTGCCCGTCACCGTCACCATCACCTAGCCCGTCACCGTCACCCAGCCCGTCACCGTCACCCAGCCCGTCACCGACCCGCTCACCCACTCGGTCGCCGACACCGGATCCCACGCCCACCCGGACACAGAGCCCCTCACCGACGCCGACCCGGACGCAGACCGCGGATCCGACTCCAACGGACACGTCGCAGAACGGCGACTCGATCCTGCCCGGCGAGGGCGGTGCCGGTGTGGGCGCTGGCGGCGGCGGGACCGAGACCAGTTCCCCGTCGCCGACACCGACCCCGTCGCCGACACCGACCCCGTCGCCGACGGCGACGGCGACGACCGGGGGCTAGACGGCAGCGTCCGACGGGCGCCCCAGCCGTCACAGCGCGGCGACCGTCCCGCCGCCGGCGGCGACCGTGGTCAGTCCAGGTCGCGCAGATCCACCACCGAGCCGTTGTCCAGATCCCGGTCCAGCAGCGACCAGATCCCGCGGGCCGCGTCCTCCGGAGCGACCAGGTCGCCGGCCTCGTGCAGATCGATGAACTTCCCGACGTTGGGGAAGTCACGTTCAGGCGTGTCGCGGATCTCTGCCTGCATCGCGGTGGCGACCGTCCCGGGAGCGACCGAGATGACCCGCAGCCGGGACCCGCGGCGCTCGCGCTCCGCACCGACCGTGCGGACCCAGTGATCGACCGCAGCCTTCCCGGGACCGTACGCCGACCATCCCTCGTACACGCTGGTGGCCGCCCCGGACGTGATCATCACCAGGTGGCCGTCAACGTCGAGGTCCCGAGCCGCGGCGACGAACGCGTCGCCGAGGATCTGCGGCGACGCGCTGTTCAACAGCACCTGACGG
>JALYHG010000011.1 GCA_030776725.1 Actinomycetota bacterium | reverse complement strand
GGCCACGGACGTGTCCGGGCGGGTGTCGTCCTGCCAGGCGGCGGCGACGTCGGTGAGGATGACCACCGCCGGGGCGAGGGGGCCGCCGGCCGTGTCGACCGGCTGCCACCCCACCACGCTCTCGACCCACCGGCGGATCGCGTCGGCGTGGACGCCGGCCAGCTCCAACCGCACGGGGAGTGGAGCGGGCGACGGTGCACTGGGTGACGGTGCGCTGGGCAGAGGTGCCCTGGTTGACGGTGCGCTGGGCGAAGGTGCGCTGGGCAATGGGTCGCTCCTCGCGTCCCCCTGCCCGCCGCGGACACTACGCCACCGCACCGACCGCTGGCGCGACGGTCGGCGCCCGACTGTGGACAGCGGCGCGCGCTCGCCGCCGGACCGCCAGCCCCGCCGCACCGCAGCTGCGAGACCGACAGGGAGCCGCCGGCCGGTGCCGACCGTGTCGGGGAGTACCCTCGCAGGATGGACCAGGACAGCGCCGCGGCGGACGCCGCTGGTGGCCGACCCCGGACGCAGGCCCGGACGCAGGATCGGCCCGACGGGTCCGCGGAGCCCTCACCGGCGTTGACGCAGTCACCCGCGAACCGCTCGGAGACCGCCGAGCGACTGGCCCGTGAGACGCCCGACCAGCTCAGCGACGAGGTCGTCGAGGCGATCGCGCGTCGGTCGACGGGAGCGACCCAGGCCGCCTTCTTCGACCTGGACAAGACGATCCTGGCGCGTTCGTCGGCGCTGGCGTTCGGACGCGAGATGTACCGCGACGGGCTGGTGGGCACCACCACCCTGCTGAAGGGCATGTACGCCCAGTTCATGTACACCCTCCAGGGCGCCGACCACGAGAAGATGGAGTCCATGCGCGTCGCGCTCCTGCAGGTCACCAAGGGGTGGGAGGCCGAGCGGGTCGCGCGGATCGTGCGTGAGACGCTCGAGGAGGTGATCGTCCCGGTCGTCTACGGCGAGGCGCTCGAGCTGATCGACGAGCACGGCGCGGCCGCACGCGACCTGTGGCTGGTGTCATCGTCCGGGGAGGAAGTGGTGCGCCCGATCGCCGACCACCTCGGCATCCCCGAGATCATCGCGACCCGATCCCGCGTCGACGAACAGGGCCGCTTCGACGGGACGCTGCAGTTCTACGCCTACGGCCAGCAAAAGGCGACGGCGGTGCGCCAGGTGGCGGAGGCGCGCGGCTACGACCTCGACCGTTGCTACGCCTACAGCGACTCGATCACGGATCTGGCGATGCTGTCAGCCGTCGGCAACCCGGTCGCGGTCAACCCGGACCGGGAGCTGCGTGCCGCGGCCCGGGCGATGGGCTGGCCGATCCAGGACTTCCACTCGCCCGTGACGTTGCGCAGCCACCTGCCGGATCCCCCGTCGACGTCGGCCGTGCTGGTGGGCATCGGCGTCGCGGCCGCCGCCGGCGCGACCGCCTGGTACCTGGCCCACCGCGAGACGACCTGACGTCCGGGTTCAGGGCGCCAGGCGCTGCAGTCGCCAACCGCCGACGGCCTGCTCGTAACGGAACCGGTCGTGCAGGCGGTTGGGGCCGCGTTGCCAGAACTCGTACGCGTCGGGGGTGATGCGGACCCCTCCCCAGCGCTGCGGCCGAGGCGGGTCGTCGCCGTACCGGGTGCGCAACCGGGTGATGTCGTCCTCGAGTTCGGCGCGGTCGGCCACCGGTTGGCTCTGGCGCGAAGCCAGCGCGCTGTAGCGGCTCTCGAGCGGACGGCCGCGCCAGTAGGCGTCGGACTCCTCGTCGGACACCGGCGCAGAGCTGCCCTCCACACGGACCTGGCGTTCGTCCCAGTGGAACACCAACGCGGCGCGGGGGTTGGCCTGCAGCTCACGGCCCTTGCGGCTGCTGCGGTCGGTGTAGAAGACGAACCCGCGCTCGCCGTACCCGCGCAGCAACGCCATCCTCACCGAAGGACGCCCGTCTGGCGTGGCGGTGGCGACCGCGACCTCCTCGGGGTGTGCGACGGAAGCGGTGGCGTACCAGGCGGAGAACTGGCGGAGGGGATCGGGGTGGAGGTCGGCCTGCTCGAGCGTCACGGGGTCCAGCCGCAACCGGTGGGCGCCACGGCGCGTGCTAGGTGTAGTCGCGGTGGTAGGCGATCCGGCCGTCGTCGTCGACCTCGATGAACGAGGCACGAGGAAGGTCGTTCCAGCGTCGACCGGCAGCGGTGTAGGACATGCTCCACTCGGCGGCGACCCGGGCCTCCGCTTCGTCCTCGAGGACACGTTTCATCTTGATCTCGAGCTGCGACTTACTTCCCAGGAAGTCCTTGAGGTACGACACCGTCAACAGGTTGCCGTGGTGGGGCGGGTTGTAGGGCTCGGAGTACAACGAGTCGGGCGCGTACATGTCGCTGATCGCGTCGAAGTCCTGGGCCTGCCACGCCTTCATCAGCTGGTTCCAACGGTCCAACGCGAGACCCATGCTGCCTCCGCTGCGCGACGCCCACTCGCTGGCTACGGCGACGCAGAGACTAGCGGCCCAGTGTCCGCACCCGCCGCCTTGGCGGTGACGTCTCGCCGCTGGGCGGGCAGGAGCACCGGGCGGGTCCGTGACGGGGTCTTTGGATCAGCAGATCGCGTGACGGGGTGGTCGTCGGACCTGCAGAGGACCCTCGTTCACTCTCTGTCTTACCAGTGTGTGCGGAGCGTCGCCGTTCGTCCCCGAGCAGGCAGCCAGGACCTCCCAGCTTTCCCCAACTTCCACAGGACCCTGGGGACAACACCGTGCAAAACGCTCCTCGACCCCGTCGTCGACTGGGGACAACCACAGGCGGCGGACGACGACCTGGCCGGCGGCTCACCCGCCTTCGCGGGGCGCGCCACGGGGGGCCGTCACCCTCCGGCACACTGGCGGGACCGCCCACGGCAGGAGCCAACGTGACCGACCGGACCTGGCCCCACCACCTGGACGACGTGGCCAGGGCGGTGCTGACACGCGACGACGACACGCGAGAGGCGCTGTGTGACCTCGTCCGGATCCCGTCCATCTCCGCCGAAGGCCACGATCCCGAACCGGTCCGTCGGTCGGCGCAGGCCACCGCTCAGCTGCTACGCGGCGCGGGCCTCGACGACGTGCGGCTGCTCGAGGTGGAAGACACCCACCCGTACGTGTACGGCGCGTGGCTGAGCGCCGGCCACCGCGCCCCGACGGTGCTGCTCTACGCCCACCATGACGTGCAGCCGGTTGCCACGGCAGATCGGTGGCACTCGCCGCCGTTCGAACCGACTGTCCGCGATGGACGGTTGTACGGCCGGGGCGCCGCCGACGACAAGGCCGGGATCATGGTGCACGTCGCCGCGGTGCGATCCTGGCTGGAGGCCCGCGGTGGGCTCCCGGTCAACGTCAAGGTGATCGTGGAGGGTGAGGAGGAGATCGGTTCCCCGCACCTGGCGCAGTTCCTCGATGGACACGCGGACACGCTGCGCGCTGACGTCATCGTCCTGGCCGATCTCGTCAACTGGAAGGTCGGCGTCCCTGGCCTGACCTACAGCCTGCGTGGTCTCGGCGAGGTCTACGTCACCGTCAGAGCGCTGGAACAGCCGATCCACTCGGGGATGTGGGGCGGCCCGGTCCCCGACGCTGTGAGCGGGTTGCTCAAGGCTCTGGCGTCGCTCACCGACGACCGCGGCCGACCGGCGGTCGCCGGCCTGCACGACGACGTGCGTCGCCCCACCGCAGAGGAGCGCGCCCGCTTCGCCGCACTCGACGCTGATCCCGACCAGCTGCGGCGCGAGGCTCGCCTCCTGCCGGGCGTGGAGGTGATGGGCGAGCCGGACGTGCCCCTGCTGGAGCGGATCTGGATGCAGCCGACGATCACCGTGATCGGGATCGACGTCCCCAGTGTCGAGCAGGCCTCGAACACGCTGGCGGCTGAGGCACGCGCCAAGGTCTCGATCCGCCTCGCGCCGGGCCAGGACCCTGCGCGAGCTGTCCGTCTGGTCGAACAGCACCTGCGTGACCACGTCCCGTGGGGGCTGCAGGTCGAGACGCGGCCGGGTCACGGCGGCGAGCCCTGGATGACCGAACCGAGCGGGGCAGCGTTCCAGGCGGCGCAGGCGGCCCTGCGGGCAGGGTTCGGCGCGGAGCCGGCGCTTCTGGGCTGCGGGGGGACGATCCCGTTCGTGGTGCCGTTCAGCGACGCGTTCGACGGGGCGCCGTGCCTGCTGACAGGGGTGGAGGACCCGGCCAGCAACGCCCACGGGGAGGACGAGTCTCTGCACCTGGGCGACTTCACCCGGGCCTGCCTGGCGGAAGCGTTCCTGTTCCAGGAACTCGCGGAGCGCGCCGACGACCTCATCCGCAGCTGAGCGCGCGGGGCGGTCGCCGGGCGAAGCGGGCGGCCGTCGTGCCGGTACGCTGCGCCGGTGCCCACCGGCACGGGGAGGCGTCTGGGTTCCTGGTGGGCCCCGCGGTCTTCAAAACCGTTGAGGGGGTGCTGAGCCCCCTGGCGGGTTCGATTCCCGTCCGCCTCCGCAAACATGCGAGAACCGGCCCCTAGAGGCCGGTTTTCGCGGTTTAGCGTCCGAGCCTAGGCCCGCTTCCGGAGTATTACGACACCGTCGTCGTCGTCCTTGGGCAACATTTGGGCAACACGCGGGCCGCCGCCATGCCGCTGGTCCAGGCGGTCGAGCACGGAGTCCGGCCGGTCCTGGAACAGATGGGTATAGGTGTCCAGCGTGATGCTGGCCTTGGCGTGCCCCAGCTGCTGTCGAACCTCCTCGACCCGAGCCCCCGCCGCGCGCCAGAGGGAGGCGCAGGAGTGACGCAGCCCGTGGGGAGTCAGCCGTGGCGGGAGCCCGGCCTTGTGGACGGCGGGCTTGAAGTACCGGCGGCGAAAGTCACTGTTCCAATAGGCCGTGCCGTTCGACGTCCCGAAGACCAAGGCGTCCGGGTCCTCGGGCGCGTGGTGGTCCAGGTGGTCCTGGACTTCGCGCCAAGCGAAGGCGGGAAGGTGGACCGACCGACGCTGATGGTCCTTCGGCGTGCCGATGGCGAGCCGGTCGCCTAGCTCCTCCGTGGCGTCCTCCACGTCGATACGCCCATGCAGGGTGTTCACGTGGCGGCGGCGCAGCGCGGCAGCCTCGCCCCAGCGCAGGC
>JALYHG010000010.1 GCA_030776725.1 Actinomycetota bacterium | reverse complement strand
CCGGCGCTGAGAAACCGGCGGCGTTGGTCGCTCGCCTCGTCGGAGAGCTCAGCGTCGAGTCCCGCGACCGCGACCACCCGCGGCTGGGCGCCCCAAGCGGCCAGTCGGCGCGCCGCCGCCCAACCGTCACCACCGTTGTTGCCCTTCCCGGCCACGATCGCGACGCGCAACCCGTACCCGTACCCGGCGGTGGCCACGATGCCGCGCGCCAGGTGCCCCCCTGCCCGTTGCATGAGCGCAGCCCACGACGAACCGGCCGCGACCGCCGCCTCGTCACCGGCGTGGGCAGCGGCAGCGTCCAGCAGCGGAACGCAGCGCAGATCCGGCATCACGTGGCAGGCTAGGTCAGTCGGGTGGCGTCGGGGCGGGCCACCGCCGCGTCACGGTCGGCGAGGTTCGCCGAGCCGGTCAGCGCAGCGCCGCCGCGAACCGATCACCTCTTGACGGTGCGGAGCGTGACGGTGAAGCCGCGGGCGGCCGCGTCGGCGAGGACCCAGTCGAGGTTGGCGCCGCCCTCCCCGGCGGTGACCACCGTCAGCGCGCTCGTGTCCATCCCGGCCCCGACCGTGGCGACGATCCCGAACGCGGTGCCGCCGTCACTCAGGTTGGCGACGGGACCGCCGGAGTCCCCGGGTGTGACACCGCCGACGATCTGGTGCTCGCGGCCGTCGGTCCAGTTGAGCACGCCGACGCGTTCCTGACGGGTGAGCGACGTGAGGTTGAACCCGACCCCGTGGCCGGAGAACTGCATCAGATCACCCTCGCGGTAGTCGCTCGACACGCCGGTGGGGATGCGGGGGTGGCCCTTCAACGCCGGGCTGACCCGGTCGCGATCGTCGGCGGCGATCTCGATGAACGCGTAGTCGCGCCCCGGCTCGTCGGGGTCACCGCGGAACGCGACCGTGCCGATGGCATCCTGCGCTCGCCCGAGGCTGGTCGTCGCCAGACTGACGGTCTGGCCGACCTCGTCCACACAGTGCGCGGCGGTGCTGGCGTACACCTTGCCGGCCAGCTCCCCGGTCCCGTCGAAGATCCAGCTCAGAGTGCAGAACCCGGTGTCGGTGACGATCGCGGCGCCGGGTTGGATCGTGGCCGGTTGGGTCGTGTGGTGCCCGAACGCGGGTGCGCCGGTCAGGGCCAGGACGACCACGCACACGACCGCTGCTGGCACCCAACGCCTGTACGGGCGCATCGATCTCGGGCGCATCGATGATGTCCTCTCGTTGCCGGGCCGTTCACGGCCCGGTCGGACACCGCATGGTAGGAGCGTCGCCGCGGCGATCCCCCGGTCACTCGACCGTGACCGTCTTGGCGAGGTTGCGGGGCTGGTCGACGTCCTCTCCGCGGAGCGTCGCGATGTGGTAGGCGAGCAGCTGCAGGGGCACGACCGCCAGCGCCGGGGCAGCCAGCTCGTGCGCCTCGGGGATCGCGATGATGTGGTCGGCGTGCTCCTCGAGCTCGGCGGTCGAGCCCTTCGTCCCGATCGCCAGCACCCGGGCACCGCGGGCCTTCACCTCCTGGATGTTGCCCACCATCTTGGTGAACACGTGGCCGCGGGGAGCGATCGCCACGACCAGGCTGCCATGCTCGATCAGGGCGATCGGCCCGTGTTTCATCTCCCCGGCAGGGAACGCCTCGGTGTGCAGGTAGCTGATCTCCTTCAGCTTCAGCGCGCCTTCGTGGGCGATCGGCAGGCTCGCGTGCCGACCGATGAACATGGTGTAGGGCACGTCGACGTAGCGGCGGGCGAGGTCGACGATGTCCTCCTCGGCGGCCAGGACCTCGTCCAGTTGCGCCGGGAGATCCTCGAGGCGCTTGAGCATGTCGGCGACCTCGTCGGGCCACAACGCCCGGCGGATCTGGGCCAGGTACAGCGCCAGCAGATCGACCGCCACGATCTGGGTCGTGAACGTCTTGGACGCCGCCACACCGATCTCGGGGCCGGCGTGGGTGTACAGGACGGCGTCGGCCTCCCGAGCCAGGCTCGAGCCGACCACGTTGGTGATCGCGGCCACCTTGGCGCGTTGGTCCCGGGCGTGGCTCACCGCGGCGAGCGTGTCGACGGTCTCGCCGGACTGGCTGATCGCCACGACGAGGGTGTGCTCGGACAGGATCGGGTCGCGGTAACGGAACTCGCTGGCGACCTCCACCTCGACCGGGATCCCGGCCCAATGCTCGACGGCGAGCTTGGCCAACATCCCCGCGTACAGCGACGTCCCGCACGCCACCACGAACACCTTGTCGAGGCGGGCGAACTCGTCCTCGTCGAGGTGGAGCTCGTCGAGGGTGAGGCGACCGTCGAGGCGTCGGTTGAGCAGCGTGTCGGCGACCGCCTGTGGCTGCTCGTGGATCTCCTTCAGCATGAAGTGCGGGTAGCCCTGCTTCTCGGCGGCGTCGACGTCCCAGGTGACGGTGTACGGGTCAGGCTCGGCCGGGCGACCGTCGCCGTCGACGACGTCGACCCCCGCGGGCGTGATACGCGCCAGCTGCCCGTCGCCGAGTGCTGCCACCTCCCGTGTGTGGGTGATCAGCGCCGCGACGTCCGAGGCGCAGTACCCGACCCCGTCGGTGTGCGCGATGATCAGCGGCGACGCGCGTCGGGCTGCCACTAGCACGTCGGGTTCGTCAGCGTGCACCAAGCACAGCGAGTAGGCGCCCCGCAGCCGCGCAACGACCCGACGCACCGCCTCGAGCAGATCGCCGTCGTAGGCGTCTGCGACGAGGTGCGCGACCACCTCCGTGTCGGTGTCGGATGCGAACGACCGCCCGTCCAGCGACGCTTTGAGCGTCTGGTAGTTCTCGATGATCCCGTTGTGCACGACCGAGACCGATCCCGTCGGGTCGGTGTGGGGGTGGGCGTTGCGGTCGGTCGGCGCTCCGTGGGTCGCCCAGCGGGTGTGTCCCAGGCCGGTGCGGCCGTGTGCCGGGGCGCCCTCGAGGGCGGCTACCAGCGTGGGCAGCTTCCCGGCGCGTTTCACGACGCGCAGGCCGTGGGCCCCACCGCCACCCGTCTGGAGCGCGACCCCAGCCGAGTCGTACCCGCGGTACTCGAGCCGCTGCAGGCCGTCGACGATGACGTCCAAGGCGTCGTCACGGCCGACGACACCGATGATCCCGCACATGCGCTGCCCTGTCGTCGACCGACCGCGGATGGCCGAAGCCTACCCACGGGGTCACTCACCGAGCCCACCGCCAGCTCTCACTCCTGCGGGAACAACGGCTCTTTCGCCTCGGCCGGTGCGCTGCCCGGGTCGGAGACGTCGGGCTGCTGCGACGGCTGCTGGTTCGGCGCCGGCTCGGCGGCGTGGATCCGGTCCGGTTCGCCACGTCGGTCGGCGCGCACGGACGCCGCGATCGCCACGGTCAGGATCGTGGCGATCACGCCCAGGCTGAGCGGGATCGGCAGGTGGTACCACTCGACCAGGATCATCTTGACGCCGACGAACGCGAGGATCGCCGCCAGTCCCATGTCGAGGTACCGGAACCGACCGGCCATCCCGGCCAGGGCGAAGTACAGCGCACGCAGCCCCAGGATCGCGAAGGCGTTGGAGGAGAACACGATGAACGGCTCCCGGCTGATCGCCAGGATCGCTGGCACGGAGTCGATCGCGAACACGACGTCGGTGGCCTCGACCAGCACGAGGACCGCGAACAGCGGGGTCGCCAGCAAGGCACCGTCGCGCCGGGTGAACAGCTTCTGGCCGTCGTAGTCGCTCGTCGACGGAACCACCCGACGCACCAGCTTGAGGACGGGGTTGTCTTCCGGGTGGACCTCGGTGCCGCGGTGGCGGAGCATCTTGAACGCGGTGTACAGCAGGAACACACCGAAGACGTACAGCAGCCAGTCGAACCGCTCCAGCAGCGCCACGCCAGCGAAGATGAAGATCGCCCGCAGCACCAGCGCACCGAACACGCCCCAGAACAGCACCCGGAACTGGTACTTGGGTGGCACGCCGAAGTAGCTGAAGATCACCGCCCAGACGAAGACGTTGTCGACCGACAGGCTCTTCTCGATCAGGTATCCGGCGTAGTACTCGCCGGCGGTCTGGCCGCCGGCCGACCACCACAGCACGATCCCGAACGCCAGCCCCAGCGCGACCCAGACGCCGCTCTCGACCAGCGCCTCACGGAACGACACCGCGTGCGGCGTGCGGTGGACCAGCAGCAGGTCGGCCAGGAGCAGCGCCGCGATGGTGAGCGTCAGGGCCAGCCAGGCCCAGCTGGGGACGTCGAGTCGGACGAAATCGCCCGGACCGGCGGGAGCAGCAGCGAGGAACATCGACGACCTCCGGACGCCACGTCAGCGACCGGAGGTCTCCCCACCACCTGGTCGAGGTGGCCGACGGCACCGGGCACGAGGCCGTGGTGACGACGCCGCCGCCTGCGGGTACTCCCCTCCGAGGCGGGGCAGCATACCCGTGGTTCGCGAACCGTCATGGGGCCGGCTCGACACCGCCCCTTCGGCCACCCGGAGCCGCGACGCGTCGGGATAGCGTCGCGCGACCGAGACGGAACGGCGGTCATGTGTTCCTGGCGCGACGGCGTCGCCGATGATCAGGGGTGATGACGAGGAGCGTCGTCTCGAGGCCGTGAGACGGTACGACATCCTCGATACGCCCCCCGACGGGGCATTCGACCGGGTGACCGCCCTGGCTGCGCGCTTCTGCGACGTGCCGATCAGCACCATCACCATCGTCGACCGCGACCGGATCTGGTTCAAGTCCACGTGCGGCATCGACGTTGATCAGATCCCGCGCGATCGTGGGCTGTGCGCATCCGCCATCTTGCGGGACGAGCCGTACGTGGTCACCGACGCGGGCCTCGACCCTCGGACGCTGGACAACCCGCTGGTGCGCGGCGAGCTGGGCCTACGCTTCTACGTCGCGGTGCCTCTCACGACCAGCGACGGCTACAACCTGGGGACGTTGAACATCATCGACGTGGAGCCGCGCGACGTCGACTCGCAGCAGCTTGAGACGCTGTCCGACCTCGCTGCCATCGTGATCGACGAGCTCGAACTGCGCCTCGCGGCCCGTCGCACCGTCGAGTTCGAGACGGAACGCGCCAACGCCCAATTCCGCGAGCAGGTCCTCGCCGGACTGTCTCACGACATGCGGACGCCACTGGCGATCCTCAGAGGCACGGTCGATCTCGAAGACGGCGTCGGATCGCTCGATCCGGAACGGCGCCGCATCCGTCACCTGGCGCGTCGCCAGATCCGCCACTTGGACTGGCTGGTGCGCCAGTTCCTCGACTACGCGCAGCTCGAGGAAGACCGACGGGTGACGGTCCACGTCGCTCCGATCGACCTCGCCGAACTGGTCACCGACGCCGTCGATGTCTTCACCGACCGCGCCCGCATCGACGTTCGCGTCGCATCCGACCGCCCTGCACTTGCCGACCGTGACCGCGTCCTGCAGATCCTGATCGAGCTGCTGAACAACGCCGTCCGCTTCGCCGGCCTCGAGATGCCGATCGAGGTCAGCGTCGAAGACCAGGACGACGGCTCACCGACTGTCAGCGTGGCCGACCGGGGACCGGGCATCGAGGCCACCGCGCTGCCCCGGTTGTTCGAGAAGTTCTACCGCAGCGACCGAAGTTCCGGGAGCGGCATCGGCCTGTACGTCAGTCGCGCCTTGGCCGAAGCGCAAGGCGGCCGCCTCGGTGTCCAGTCGACTCCCGGACAAGGCACGTGCTTCACACTGGTTCTGCGAGCAGCGCACCCGACCAGCGAGCGCAGCAGGGACCCCAGCCACGACCGGGTGCCCTCGAGCCGCTGAGTGGGGAGCAGCGTCCGGGCTCGTCGGTGATGTCCTCGACTCGTGAACGACCTCGACTCGGAAACGACCTCGACTTGTAACGCCCGCGAAACCCGCGAGCAACCCCCCGGAAAAAGCTGCTGCGTAGCTTGCGGGCCACTGCAGTCGATGGGAGGTTCGAGGGGATGTCTGTCACCCAGCTCGAGAACGCGGTCCTGGTCATGTTCCTCATGCTCGCCGGCGTTCTCGTGATGTTCATGCACGTCGGCTTCTCGATGCTCGAGGCGGGACTGACACGCGCGAAGAACACGGCCAACATCCTGATGAAGAACCTGATGACCCTGTGTCTCGGGTTCATCGTCTACTTCGCCGTGGGGTTCGGCGTCATGTACGGCGCGCAGGCATCCGGCCTGTTCGGCACGGACGGGTTCTTCCTGTTGAACTTCAGCGCGTACGAGCCGGTTGCTGGCTCGATCGCGATCGACTTCTTCTTCCAAGGGATGTTCGCTGCCACGGCCGCCACGATCGTGTCCGGAGCGGTCGCCGAGCGGATGAAGCTCTCCGCGTACGTCCTGTTCGCCGTGGTGATGACGGGGCTGATCTACCCGGTGGTCGGGGCGTGGAAGTGGGGCGGCGGCTGGCTCGACTCGCTCGGGTTCGTCGACTTCGCCGGCTCCACCGTCGTGCACCTCACCGGGGGCGTCGCCGCACTGATGGGCGCCCTGATCCTCGGTGCGCGCCTGGGCAAGTTCGGCCCGGACGGCACGGCACGGGCGATTCCGGGACACTCGATGTCGATGACCGTGTTCGGTGTGCTGGCGCTGTTCTTCGGCTGGTTCGGGTTCAACGGCGGCTCGGTGCTCGCGCTGGACGGTGACGCGATCGGCCGGGTGCTGGTCACCACCGCGCTGGCGGGTTGCGCCGGAGGCGTCACGACCGGCCTGTACAGCCGGGTGCGGACGGGCAAGTTCGACGTCGGGATGAAGGGCAACGGCATCCTCGCCGGTCTCGTCGGGGTCACCGCCGGCGCGGACGTCGTCAACAACCTCGGTGCGCTGGTGCTCGGCGCCGTCGCCGGTGTCATCGTGTTCGAAAGCGTCGCTGTGATCGACCGGCTGCGGGTCGATGACCCGGTCGGGGCCGTCAGCGTGCACGGCATCTGTGGGGCGTGGGGGACGGTCGGCGTGGGGCTGTTCGCCGTCGACGGCGGCTTGCTGTACGGCGGCGGTGCGATGCTCCTGCTCACCCAGGCGATCGGGGTGGTGGCGGTCGCCGCGTTCGTCGCCGCGGCTTCCGGAGCGGCGTTCCTGGCGCTGCGGGCGACCATCGGGATCCGGGTGACCGAAGCCGAGGAGCTCGAGGGTCTCGACATCCACGAGCACGGGATGTACGCCTACCCGGAGCTGGCGCACGGCCCGGCCGCTTACCCGGGCGGCCCCGCCACGGAGCCGACCGGCCCGAAGCTGGTCCCGACCGAACCCGAACCCGAACCCGAGCCCGTCACCGCCTCCTGGAGCTAACACTGACCAGCGCTGTTGCCCCCCGGGTCGCCCCGGGGGGCAACCCCGTCCCCGGCGCCAGTCAGTAGCGGTAGTCGTCGCGCTTGTACGGACCTTCCACCGGTACGTCGAGGTACGCGGCCTGCTCGGGCGTGAGCTGGGTGAGGTGCACGTCGAGCTGGTCGAGGTGGAGTCGTGCGACCTGTTCGTCGAGGTGACGGGGCAGGACGTAGACCTCGTGCTTGTAGTCCTCGTGGTTGGCCCACAGCTCCATCTGGGCGAGAACCTGGTTGGTGAACGACATGCTCATCACGAACGACGGGTGACCGGTCGCGCAGCCGAGGTTCACCAGCCGTCCCTCCGCCAGGAGGATGATCGAACGCCCGTTGGGCAGCTGGACCTGGTCGACCTGGGGTTTGATGTTGATCCAGTCGAACCGCCGCAGCCGCGCGACCTGGATCTCGATGTCGAAGTGGCCGATGTTGCACACGATCGCCTGGTCGCGCATCTGCAGGATGTGCTCGAGGGTGATCACGTCGCGGCAGCCCGTGGCGGTGACGAACAGGTCGGCGACCGGAGCGGCTTCCTCCATCGTGACGACCCGGTAGCCGTCCATCCGGGCCTGCAGCGCCCTGATCGGGTCGACCTCGGTGATCCACACCTCGGCGCCGTACCCGCGTAGCGACTGGGCGCTGCCGCGTCCGACGTCGCCGAACCCGGCGACAACGCAGGTCTTGCCTGCCAGCATCACGTCGGTGGCGCGCTTGATGCCGTCCACCAGCGACTCGCGGCACCCGTAGAGGTTGTCGAACTTCGACTTGGTCACCGAGTCGTTGACGTTGATCGCCGGCATGCGCAGGGTGCCTCGCCGCTGCATGGCGTGCAGGTTGTGCACCCCGGTGGTGGTCTCCTCGGAGACACCGCGGATGGCGGCCAGCAGGTCGTCGTGCTCCTCGTGGACGAGCGTGGTGAGGTCACCGCCGTCGTCGAGGAGCATGTTGGGCCCCTGACCGGCTGTATCCGGGGACGACCCCGAGCCCCCTGTATCCGGGGAGGACCCCGAGCCACCTGACTCCGCGGAGGACCCCGAGCCCCCTGGCCAGCGCAGGGTCTGCTCGATGCACCACCAGTACTCCTCCTCGGTTTCGCCCTTCCAGGCGAAGACCGGCGTGCCCGCGGCAGCGATCGCGGCCGCGGCGTGGTCCTGCGTGGAGAAGATGTTGCACGACGACCAGCGCACCTGCGCCCCGAGCGCCTGCAGGGTCTCGATCAGCACCGCCGTCTGGACCGTCATGTGTATGCAGCCGGCGATCCGCGCACCAGCCAGCGGCTGGTCGGGGGCGTAGCGCTGGCGCAGCGCCATCAGGCCCGGCATCTCTTGTTCGGCCAGCTGGATCTCCTTGCGTCCCCAGTCGGCCAGGGAGAGATCAGCGACCTTGGCGTCGTTGGCGTTCACGAGTGCTCCTGGGTGAGGCGCCGGAACGGCACGGACAGCGGCCGTCGGACGGCCGAGGATAGCGGGGCGTCAGCGGCCGCTGGCTGTCACCAGGCGGCTCACCGGGCGCTCGTCGATCGGCAGCCGGACGTCGAGGTCGCGGACGGCCTTCAGATCACGCAGGAACCGTGACCGGGGAACGTCGCGGGCGCCCATGCCACGGAGGTGCGGAGTGGTCAACTGCACGTCGATCATCCGGCCGCCGACCTCCGCGAAGCGGTGCGCAAGATCCACCAGCGCGACCTTGGACGCGTCGGACTCGCGGTGGAACATCGACTCCCCGGTGAAGCACCCACCGATCTGCACCCCGTACACCCCCCCGACCAGGGCGTGGTCATCCCACACCTCCACGCTGTGCGCCCAGCCCAACACGTGCAGCCGGGTGTAGGCGCGCTCCATCCCCGGCGTGATCCACGTGCCCTCATCCGCGTCACTGCGTTGCTCGGCGCAGGCCGCGACCACCGCCGGGAACGCCACATCGACGGTCGTCCACCAGCCGCTGCGACGCAGCGTGCGCCGCAGTGAACGCGACACGTGCAAGCTGTCGACGGTCAGCACCCCCCGGGGGTCGGGCGAGAACCACGGCAGGGGCATGCTGGGATGCGGCCAGGGGAACACACCCGCGCGGTAGGCGTAGGCCAGGGTCCGGGGCGCCAAGTCAGCACCGACCCCCACGACGCCGTCCTCGTCGGCCGTTTCGGGGTCGGGGAACAGCCACGACGGCGGTGGCAAGCGCTGTGGTTGCCTGGCCAGGCGCGTCGCCGGGGCGCGGGCCTGACCGGTCGGCTGTCCCCGCGCTGGGCTGGTCATGTCGTCAGAGTAGAGCCATGCCGGTGGCGGTACCGTTGGCGCCCCGCCCGACCGAAAGACGTCGTGCGCCTGCACCTGGTCGACGGCACCTACGAGCTGTTCCGCGCCCACTTCTCGCGGCGTCCACCGCGGAGCGATCCGGCTGGCACGGACGTCAAGGCGACGGTGGGGCTGATCGAGTCGTTGCTCGCCCTGGTGCACGACGACGCCGAGGCGGTCACCCACATCGCGGTCGCGTTCGACAACCCGATCCGGTCGTTCCGCAACGACCGGCTCGCCGGGTACAAGGACGGTGCCGATGTCGACCCGGCGTTGGTCGCCCAGTTCGACCGCGCGGAGGACGCGGTCCGCGCGTTGGGCATCACGGTGTGGTCGATGGCCGACCACGAGGCGGACGACGCGTTGGCGACGGCGGCTGCACGGTGGCGTGGCGCCGCGCAGGTCCGCATCCTGACGTGCGACAAGGATCTGTGTCAGTGCATCCACCGCGACGACGTGGTGGTGGTCGACCGGCGTCACGGGCGCACCGAAGACGAAGACGGCTTGCGCGCGCGGCTGGGGATCGGCCCGGCGAGCGTGCCGGACCTGCTCGCGCTCGTCGGTGACCGCGCTGACGGGATCCCGGGACTGCCCGGATGGGGGGAGCGCTCAGCCGCTGCTGTCCTGGCCGCCTACCACACGCTCGACCGGATCCCGGTCGAGTCGTCACGCTGGTCGGGGGTCGCGGTGCGGGGCGCGGAGCGTCTAGCGGCCACGCTGGCGGCCCGCCGCGACGACGCGCTTCTGTACCGGGAGGTCGCCACGCTCGTCACCGACGTGGCCCTCGCTGAGGACCTGGCCGACCTGCATTGGCCGGGAGTCCCCCGCGAGCGTTTCCTCGACTGGTGCGAGCGGCTCGGCGTCGAAGCGTTGCCCGCCCGGACGCGTCGATGGGCATCCACGGCCGGCGCGTGACGGTCACAGGTCGCGGAGCAGCCAGATCTGGTCGCGGTCGTCGCCCGGAGCGACCCGGATGGTCCCCGGGATGCGCGCGACGATCGCGTACCCGTGACGCTGGTAGAAGACCTCCGTCCCGGTCCCGCCCCGCACGTCCAGCCGGAGCTGTTCGAGGCCGAGCTCCCGCGCGGCCCGGTGCACCGCCTCGAGCAGCGCGGTCCCAACTCCTGCACGCTGCCGCGACGGGTGGATCTGCAGCCGCTTGACCGTCGCCCAGTGGCGGAACAGAGGTCCTCCGCGTTGTTCGAGGAACGCCAGGCCCACGGCACGGTCACCATCGCAGGCCACCACCAGGTGGTCGTGCCCGGCGGCGACCCGGTCGAACGCCTCCTCGGCGACCGGGCGGACGTCCGCGGCGGACACGGGCGGCACGAACCCCACCGCCCCGCCGGCGTTAGTGACATCGACCCAGAGCGCGATCAAGGCGTCGCGCGTACCGCGGTCGAGGAGCGGGTCGACGGTGAAACGAAGGTCGGACATCGGCGCCTGAAGACCATACGCCACCCGAGGCGCCGGTGACCTGTGAGTTCCCGGGCGCGCTGTGGCGTCCCGGTACGGTTCCGCCGGTGATGGGAGGTTGCCGTGGAGGAGGCTCCGTCCACCGACGACACCGTCGAAGCCTCCCACGACGACATCGCCGTCGCGCCGTCCGTCTCCACCCGTCGCAACTCGGCGGTGGTTGCGGCGGGGATCTTCTTGTCGCGCATCAGCGGCCTCGTCCGCGAAGGCACCATCAGCCACTTCTTCGGGCTCGGGTTCGCTGCGGACGCGTTCTCGGCCGCCTTCCGGATCCCCAACCTGATGCAGAACCTCCTGGGCGAGGGCGTGCTGTCGGCCTCGTTCATCCCTGTCTACAGCCGTCTCCTGGCTGAGGGCCGCGAAGAGGAGGCCGGCCGTGTCGCGGGCGCGACCGCCGGGCTGTTGACCGCTCTCGCCGGTGGGCTCGTCCTGGTGGGAGTGGTGTTCGCCCGACCGATCACCGCGGTCCTGGCTCCCGGTCTGGCGCCCGCGACGTTCGCGCTGACCGTCCGCCTGACCCGGATCATCACGCCGGGGATCGGGTTCCTGGTCCTGTCGGCCTGGTGCCTGGGCGTGCTGAACAGCCACCGGCGGTTCTTCATGTCCTACGTCGCACCGGTGCTGTGGAACGGGGCGCAGATCGGCGTGCTCGTCGCGTTGGGCGCCACCGTCTACGCCGAGGCGCTGGGCACCGGACTGGAGGCCCGCTCGGCGGAGATCGCACTCGTCACCGCGTTGGCGTGGGGAACCGTCCTCGGCGGGGCGCTGCAGTTCCTGGTGCAGCTGCCGTGGGTGCTGCGCGTCGCGCGCGGGGTACGACCGTCGCTGCGGACGGACCTGCCCGGCGTGCGGCAGGTCGCCCGGGCGTTCGCGCCGGTGGTCGGCGGTCGGGGCGTGGTGCAGCTGTCGGCCTACGCCGACCAGTTCCTGGCCAGTTTCCTGGCGGTGGGAGCCCTGGCGGCGCTGCGGTTCAGCCAGACGCTCTACGTCCTGCCGATCAGCCTGTTCGGGATGGCGGTCGCGGCGGCGGAGTTGCCGGAGGTGTCCAGCATGCAGTCGGACAGCCGCGAACAACTGCGGTCGCGCCTGAACGAGGGTCTGGGCCGCATCGCGGTGTTCGTCGTCCCGACGGTGGTCGGGTTCCTGGCGATCGGCGACCTCATCGTCGGGGCGCTGTACCAGCGTGGACAGTTCGACCGCACCGACAGCCTGCAGGTCTGGGTCGTGCTGGCCGGGTACGCGGTCGGCCTGATCGCCAGCGCCTCGTCGCGGTTGCTGCAGTCGGCGCTGTACGGGACCGGTGACCCGCGGACCCCCGCCAAGGTCGCAGCGTTGCGCGTGGTGGCCTCGGTGGCGCTCGGGGTCGGGTTGATGTTCCAGCTCGACCGCGTCAGCATCACCACCGGCCAACTCAGCGTGGTCGGCGACCTCCCGGCGTTCGGGCCGGTCCCCGACGAGGTCCGCCAGCCCGACGCGTCGGAACAGGTGGCGCGGCTCGGTGCGGCGGGCCTGTCGCTGGCCGCCGGCGTGACCGCCTGGCTGGAGTGGCGGCTGCTGCGCCGCACGATCCGTGACCGCGTCGGCGATGTGCGCCTGGCGGGAGGGCAGCTGCCAGCGATGCTCGTGGCGGCTGCCGGCGGGCTGGTCGTGGCGCTGGCGATCCGACCGTTGGTGGCCGGCCTGCCGATGCTGGCCGCCGCCCCGATCGCCGTGGCCGCAACGGGGGTGACCTACCTCGCCGTCGCCTACGCGCTCGGGATCCCGGAGGTGCGCAAGCTCACCAGGCGTGCGATCCGCATCATCCGGCGTTGACCTGCGCGAGCGGGGCGTGCGCGAGCGCCCCGACCGCCGTGCGCACGCTCCGCGCCACGTCACCTCCGACCGGCACGATCCGGGCGATCAGGTGGTCGAGACCGGCCGAGGCGTACCGGCTGAGCATCGACCCAGCCGGATCATCGGGTGTGCCGTACCAGCCGAGGCTGCGCAACATCCCCTCGGGCATGGCGGCGACGGCCGCGTCGAATCCGCCGTCGCGGTACCCGGCCCGGATCGCCTCGACGTCATCGGCGAACCCCTGCCGTTCGAGGTGGCGCACGTAGTTGGGAAGGGCCAGGTACCGGCCGAGCTCGCGTCCCAACGCGGCGCGCGCGGCGTCCCGGTCGGGATCGATCGCCACGCGGACGTACGCGGCGATCTCCACCTCGCCAGGTGCCCGTCCCCCTTCTGATCCGGCGGCCGCCCCGCGGACCGCGGCCACGGCGCGGGCGACCTCGGCCGGTGTCGACCAGTTCAGCAGGACACCGTCGGCGTACCGTCCAGCGACCTCGAGCATCCGTGGGCCCATCGCGGCCAGGTACAGCGGTGGCGGCGGCGGGAGCGGTTCGATGTCCAGCCGGAAACGGCGGCTGCGCACCACGTCGCCGTCGAGGTCAGTCTCGTCCCCGGCGAGGATGGTGGACAGGGCAGACAACGTCTCGCGAGCGGCGGTGACCGGAGCGCGCGGAGTGACGCCGTGCCACGCCTGCATGGTCGGGGCGTGACTCACACCCAGGCCGAGCAGCAGCCGTCCCCCCGACGCGTCTTGGACCGTGGCGGCCGCCATGGCCAGCTGGGCCACACTGCGGCTCCAGATCGGCGCGATACCGACCCCGACCTGCAGGTCGGTCGTGGCCGACGCCCACGACTGGCACACCAGCAGGGCGTCACGCCCACGCGCCTCGTTGGTCCACAGCGAGGCGAAACCGGCCTGTTCCACGTGACGGGCCAGATCCTGCTGCGTCGGCGACGGCAGATCCTCACTGACACCGACCCCGACGCGCATCAGGGCCTCCCCCGTGACGACTCCTCCAGCTCGTCACGGAACGTCCCGGCGCCGACGACCTCGGCCCCCAGCCCCCGCACCCTGGTGACCAGTTCCTTGTCGGAGGTCACGACGGTGACGTCCGCGGGCTGCGACGCGTCGGCGACCAGCGACACGATGCGATCGTCGGCCACGTCGCGCCCGCGCCCACCCGCGTCGACGACATCGACCCCAGCGGCGACGCGCTCGGTCAGGTCATCCGGGACGCGACCCTCGACGACCAGCGTGTACCTGCGCCCCGTGGTGACGTGGTCGGCGATCAGGCGGTGCAGCAGGTCACGCATCGCGCCGGGGCGGTCGTGCCACCAACCGTCGGGGCGTGACCCGATCACGTTCATCGCGTCGATGATCCACCGCTCCGCCACGTCAGGACCCCGCCACGCTGGGCGGATCGATCGCGCTCAGGAGCTGTTCCTGGAACCAGCCCAGATGGTCCATCATCGCCACGGTCGGCGCGGCGGGGTGGTCGGCATCGATCTCGTCGCGGTCGAGCTGTTCGATCCCGATGCGCGCCCCCAGCGTCAGTCGGACGTCGTTCAACACGCCCAGGACCAGCGCGGGCTCGTCGTCGACCAGATCCACCCGGAGGCGCCTGCGGTGCGTGACCCCACGATCGAGGATCTCCTCCAGGGCGGCCAGGCCGGCCAGCCGCTCCTCGAGCAGGTCGTCGAAGATCAACCGGCGGAGCTCGGCGTCGGCCTCGTCATCGTCGGCGATCGTCGCGGGGAAGAGCCTGGCCACCGCCGGGTCATCGGGGTCGGGATCGTCCAGCAGTTGACGAAGTCCCGGTGCCAGCGCCCGCAGCAGCTCCACCTCGAACGGTTCGAGCTCCAACCGCACCCCTTGTCCCCCCGGCTGGAGGCGGGCGCGCACCACCTCAGCTCGATCGCTGCATCGTGGCCTGCAGGCCGTGAGCGTGCAGCTGGCGGACGTGCATCTCCGCCGTCTCCCGCGGTTCGCTGGCCACGAGCGCCTTCCCCTTGTGGTGGACATCGAGCATCAGCTTGCGTGCGACCGGTTCCGTGAACCCGAAGATCTTGCGGAACACGTACACCACGTACGACATGAGGTTGACCGGATCGTCCCAGACGATCACGTCCCAGGGACGGTCGGCGATGCTGTCAGTGCCGGTGTCCGCCTCCCGGACCGGGACGGTGGCAGGCCCCGCCACGTGGGCCTCCTCAGCGGCGGCGCCGACGCTGGCGGCGCCGTTGACGCTTCTCGCGTTCGATCTGCTCGAGTTGGTCCCAGGTCGGCGGGGGGCCGCCGACGACGACCCGTCCGGCCGGGTTGTCCTCCGGTGCGCGTTCGGCGATCCGCACGCTGGTGGCCTGGGGGCCGTCGTCGCCCTCCTCCACGTCGTACTCGATCACGTCGCCCGATCGGAGCACGGTCCCCTCGAGCGTGGAGGCGTGGACGTACACGTCCTCGCCCCCGTCGATCGGCTGGACGAAGCCGAAGTTCCGCTCCTCGTCGAAGACCTTCACGCGACCGGTGGGCATGGGGGTTCACCTTCCTGCGTTCCAAGGGGGCTCGCTCGCAGCCTACGTCTCCTGGCGTCAGGCCGCGACGGGAGTGCGCCCCTCGACGACCAGATCGTCGCCGGATACGTCGACCACCACCGTGTGGCCGTCCTCGAGGCCACCGTTCAGCAGCGCCAGCGCGATGCGGTCCTCCACCTCCTTGCGGATGACGCGCTTCAAGGGCCGCGCCCCGTACACCGGGTCGTAGCCACGGTCGGCGAGCCAGTGGCGGGCGGCGTCGCTGACCTCGAGCGTCAGGTCTCGGTCCGCCAGGCGGCGGCGCAGCCGCTCCAGCTGGATGTCGACGATCGCGGCGAGCTGTTCACGCGTGAGCCTGCCGAAGATCACGATCTCGTCGACGCGGTTGAGGAACTCCGGCCGGAAGTGGCCGCGGACCTCCGCCATGACCTTCTCGTGCAGCTCCTCCTCGGTGGCGGCGGGATCCAGGATGAACTGGCTGCCCAGGTTGGAGGTCATGATCAGGACCACGTTGCGGAAGTCCACCGTGCGTCCCTGACCGTCGGTGAGGCGCCCATCGTCGAGGACCTGCAGGAGCACGTTGAACACGTCGGCGTGGGCCTTCTCGACCTCGTCGAGCAGGACGACCGAGTAGGGGCGGCGGCGGACCTGCTCCGTGAGCTGACCGCCCTCCTCGTACCCGACGTACCCGGGCGGGGCGCCGATCAGCCGGGCGACCGTGTGCTTCTCCTGGTACTCGCCCATGTCGAGACGGATCAGAGCCCGCTCGTCGTCGAACAGCTCCGCGGCCAGGGTGCGGGCCAGCTCGGTCTTCCCGACCCCGGTGGGACCCAGGAACAGGAACGAACCGAGCGGACGATCGGGGTCGGAGAGCCCGGAGCGGGCACGGCGCACGGCGTTGGCCACCGCGGTGACCGCGTCGTCTTGGCCGACGACCCGCTGGTGCAGGTAGGTCTCGAGCGTCGCCAGCTTCTCCATCTCCGACGACATCAGCTTCGACACCGGGATCCCGGTCCATCGAGACACGACCTCAGCGATCTCCTCGGCGGTGACCTCCTCCTCGAGCAGGCCGCCACCGTCGGCGCGGAGCTCGTCGATGCGCGCGGTGGCGTCCGCGACCTCGCGCTGCAACTCGGGCAGCCGCCCGTAGCGCAGCTCCGCGGCGCGCTGCAGATCACCGTCGCGCTCGGCGCGGTCGGCTTCGTCGCGGACCCGTTCCTGGTCCTCCTTGAGCGCCTGCAACCGCTCGATCGCTTCCTTCTCGGACCGCCAGCGCGCGTGGAGACTGGCCAGCACCTCGCGGAGGTCGGCGAGCTCCCGGTCGAGGTCGGCCAGCCGCTGGCGGGCGGTGTCGGTCTCCTCGTTGGCCAGCGCAGCACGTTCGATCTCCAGCTGACGCACCCGCCGGTCGACCTCGTCGATCTCGGGCGGGAGCGAGTCGATCGCGATCCGCAGTCGCGCCGCCGCCTCGTCGAGCAGGTCGATGGCCTTGTCGGGCAGGAAGCGATCAGTGATGTAGCGGTCCGACAGCGTCGCGGCGGCCACGATCGCGTCGTCGGTGATCCGCACGCCGTGGTGGACCTCGTAGCGTTCCTTGAGCCCACGCAGGATCGCGATCGTGTCTGCGGCGGAGGGTTGACCGACGAACACCGGCTGGAAGCGGCGCTCCAGCGCCGCGTCCTTCTCGATGTGCTTGCGGTACTCGTCGAGCGTGGTCGCCCCGATCATGCGCAACTGACCGCGTGCCAGCATCGGCTTGAGCATGTTCGACGCGTCCATCGCCCCCTCGGCGGCCCCCGCCCCGACCACCGTGTGCAGCTCGTCGATGAACGTGACGATCTGGCCCTCCGAGGCCTCGATCTCGGCCAGAACGGCCTTGAGCCGCTCCTCGAACTCGCCGCGGTACTTGGCGCCGGCGACCATCGACGCGAGATCGAGCTGGATCAGCCGGCGGTCCTGGAGGGTCGCCGGGACGTCGCCTTCGACGATGCGGCGGGCCAGCCCCTCGACGATCGCGGTCTTGCCGACCCCCGGTTCGCCGATCAGGACCGGGTTGTTCTTGGTTCGGCGCACCAGGACCTGGATGACACGACGGATCTCGTCGTCACGGCCGATCACCGGGTCGAGCTTGCCCTCGCGGGCCATCTGTGTGAGATCTCGGGCGTACTTTTCCAGCGCCTCGTAGGTCGACTCGGGGGTGGGGCTGGTCACCCGCTGGGTGCCCCGCACGTCCTTGAGCACACCCAGGATCGCGTCGTGGGTGACGCCGGCGTCGCGGAGCACGCGACCCACTGGCCCGTCCTCGGTGGTCAGCGCCAGGAGCAGGTGCTCGGTCGAGACGTACTCGTCGGTCAGCTGCGACGCTTCCCGCTCGGCCTCGTCGAGCACCGCCGCGAGTCGCGGCGAGACACGGACCTCACCGCTGGCGCCGTACGCCCGCGAAACCCCCTCCAGCACCTCGTTGACCCGACCGCGCAGCCGCGTGGGCGTCACGCCGAGCCGCTGCACGACCGGGAGCACCACGCTGTCGGGCTGGCCCAGCAACGCCAGCATCAGGTGGGCAGGCAGAGCCTCGGGATGGTGTGACTGTCGCGCCATCGCGACGGCGTTCTGCAACGCCTCAGACGACTTGAGGGTCAGCTTGTCCGGGTTCATCTGTCGTACTTCCTCCAGATCTCGATCGCGCCGCGCGGGACCGGGACCAACTCGTAGCGGTGTTCACGGTGGGCAGCTGCCACCTCGTCGCGGAGGCGGTCGGCCATCCGTTCCAGCTCCGACTCGAGCCTCGCGATGCGCCGCTGGGCCGCCGCCAGCCGTCCCCGCAGCTCGAGCACCTTCTTCACGCCGATCAAGTTGAGCCCTTGGCTGGTCAAGTCCTGGATCTCCTGCAGACGCTCCACGTCGGCGTCGGAGTAACGGCGGACGTTCCCTGACGAGCGCTCCGGCGAGACCAGGCCGCTGCGTTCGTAGGCGCGCAACGTCTGCGGGTGCATACCGGCGAGCTCGGCCGCCACGGAGATCACGTACACCGCCCCGTCGCGTCGGCGGCGCCTGTCGCCATGACCGTCAGCCACGCGCGATCACCTCCCCGCAGCTGACGCCACCAACCAGCGTTGTCGTCGGGCTCATACCTGCTCCAGGAGTCGATCGCGGTCGCTGGTGTCGTCCAGCTCGCGGAGCTCACGCAGCAGGTCCTTCTGCCTGCGCGACAGCTTCCGGGGGACGTCCACCCGGACCGTCACCAGCAGATCACCGCGGCCGTCGCGGGTCGGGGCGCCCTTGCCGCGGACGCGGAAGGTCCGTCCGCTGGCGGTGCCCGCCGGGATGCGGATGGTGGTGCTGCCGGCTGTGCCGTTCACGCTGGGGAGCGGCACCCGCAGGTCCGTGCCGAGCGCTGCCTCGCTGAACGTGATCGGAACCTCGACCGTGATGTCGTCGCCACGCCGACCGAAAACCGGGTGGGGCGCGACCGAGACGTTGACGTACAGGTCGCCGGGTGGGCCGCCGTTCTCGCCCGGACCTCCGCGTCCGGGGACGCGGATGCGGGCGCCGTCCTTCACGCCCGCCGGGATGCGGACCCGGATCTCCCGCGGTTTGGTCTCCCGGCCGCTTCCGCCACAGGTCTGGCACGGCGAGTCGATCACCTGGCCGCGTCCGCCGCACTGCGGGCACGGCTGGGCGATCGAGAACGGGCCCTGGTCCACCGCGACGGTCCCGGTCCCCTGACAGCGCGGGCAGGTCCGCGGGCTGGTACCGGGCCGCGCGCCCGTCCCGTGACACGTCTCGCACGGCCCGTCGCCGGTGACCCGCAGGGTCGTGGTGACCCCCGTGAGCGCGTCCTCGAACGACAGGTTGACGTTGGCCTGGAGGTCCTGGCCCTTCCGCTGGCGGCGGACGCGACCGGACGGCCCGAACCCCATGCCACCGCCGCCGCGGAACAGACCACTGAACAGGTCACCGAGGTTGCCGAGATCCCCGATGTCGCCCTCGGTGAAGGTGAAGCCGCGTCCGCCGCCCGGGAAGCCACCGCCAGCGAACGCGCCGGACGCTGCCAGGCGACGGACCTCGTCGTACTCCTTGCGCTTGTCCTCGTCGCCCAGGACCGAGTACGCCTCGCTGACCTCCTTGAAGCGCTGCTCGGCGTTGGGGTCGGGGTTGGCGTCGGGATGCAGTTCCTGGGCCAGCTTGCGGTAGGCCTTCTTGATGTCGGCCTGTGACGCGTCCGATGAGACGCCGAGGACCTCGTAGAAGTCCTTGTCGAGCCAGTCACGCTGGGGTGCCATCGCTACTCCACGACCCTGACCATCGCGGCGCGCAGCACCCGATCCCCGACCATGTAGCCGGGCCGCAGCACCTCGGCGACCACTGGGTGGTCACGATCCTCGCCATCGTGCTCGTGCTGCACGGCTTCGTGCAGCTGGGGATCGAAGGCCACGCCCTCACGGCCGATCCGCTCGAGACCGAACGCGCGGAGCGCGTCGACGAGCTTGCCGTAGACCATCTCCACGCCCTTGCGGAGGCTGGCGACGTCCGTGGCGGACTCCGCGGCGAGCACGGCGAGCTCGAAGTCATCGAGGACGTCGATCAAGCGCCCGAGGACATCCACCACACCCTGATCCCGCTGGGTGGCACCTTCGCGCATCGTCCGCTTCCGGAAGTTCTGGAACTCGGCCTGTGTGCGCTTGAGGTGGTCGAGGTACTCGTCGCGCTTGGACTCGGCCGCCTCCAGGGCGGCGCGTAGCTCCTCGCGTGAGCGCTGGTCTCCGGGCGTGGGCTGGTCTTCGGGCGTGGGCTCGATTCGTGGCCGCTGGTCGGCCGGGTCGATGGTCGCCTCGTCGCCCCCCGACAGGTCACCACCGACGTCGCTTCGGTCCACATCCGGCTGCGGCATCGACGCCTCGCCGAGATCCTCGTGGGCATCGGCGGCCGTGACCTGATCGGCGACGTCGTCTTGGGCGTGCGCCGTCCCGCCGTCGTCGACGCCCTGCACGCCACCACGCTCGGCGACGTCGTCGACGTGCGCGCGGGGGGCGGTCACGGCGTCGTCTCGGTGCTCGTCGCTGGTGTTGGTCATGTCGGTCCTGTCAGATCGCTGGGGCCGGCGTGAGCGCTGTGCGCCCGGCGCCGGCCCCGAGTCGGTCGGTCAGCTGGGACGGACCTCGATCCGGCGCGGCTTGGCCTCCTCGGCCTTGGGGACCGTGATCGTCAGCATCCCGTTGCGGAAGTTGGCCTGGACGTTGTCGGAATCCACCCGGTCCGGGAGACGCACGGCACGGTGGAACCGGCCGAAGCGTCGCTCGACGCGGCGGAAGCCCTCTGCCTCGCTCTCGTCGTAGAAGCGTCGCTCACCGGAGACCGTGAGGACGTTCTCCTCGAGGGTGATCTCGACGTCTTCTGCGTCGAGGCCGGGCAGCTCGACGTGCAGGACGAAGCTGTTCTCGTTCTCCTCGACGTCGAGCGCGGGGCTCCAGGCTCCTGCGGTCGACGGCCGTTCCTCACCGAAGAAGCTGCGGAACATCCGCTCGACCTCGTCTTGGAGGCCTGCGAGGTCGCGCCCGTGGTAGCGGCTCAGTGCGCTCATGTCTCCTCCTTGTCGTGTGTGCGTGCGGTTGTGGGGGATGGTCGGGGCGGCGCCCAGCGGCCGCCCCGCGTGGGTCAGCTCGCGGCTTCCTGGTCGCCGCCCTCGTCAACGACCTCGGCCTCGACCACGTCCTCGGGGCCGGCGCCGGCCGGGCCACCCGCGGCGTCACCGGTGGCGCCACCTGCCGCGGCCCCAGCCTCGGCACCCGACGCCTCGTAGATCGCCTGGCCCAGCTGCTGCGAGGCCTGCGCGAGGGCCTCGGTCTTGGAACGGATCGCTCCCGTGTCGTCGCCCTTCAGCGCCTCGCGCAGATCACCGATGGCCGACTCGGCCCGGGCCTTGGCGTCGGCCGGCACCTTGTCGCCGTGCTCACGCAGGAGCTTCTCGGTCTGGTAGACGAGTTGGTCGCCGGCGTTGCGTGCCTCGGCCGCTTCGCGACGGCGACGGTCCTCTTCGGCGTACTGCTCGGCGTCGCGGACCATGCGGTCGATGTCGTCCCTGGGCAGGGCGGAACCGCCGGTGATGGTCATCGACTGTTCCTTCCCCGTCCCGAGGTCCTTGGCACTGACGTGGACGATGCCGTTGGCATCGATGTCGAAGGTGACCTCGATCTGCGGCACTCCGCGCGGCGCCGGCGGGATGTCGGTGAGCATGAACTTGCCCAGCGTCTTGTTGCCCGCGGCCATCTCACGCTCGCCCTGCAGCACGTGGATCTCCACAGACGGCTGGTTGTCCTCGGCCGTGGTGAACACCTCCGAGCGCTTGGTGGGGATGGTGGTGTTGCGCTCGATCAGCCTGGTCATCACCCCGCCCTTGGTCTCGATCCCGAGCGACAGGGGCGTGACGTCCAGCAGCAGGACGTCCTTGACCTCGCCCTTCAGCACGCCGGCCTGCAGCGCCGCACCGATCGCCACCACCTCGTCGGGGTTGACGCCCTGGTGCGGCTCCTTCCCACCGGTGAGGTCGCGGACCAGGTCCTTGACGGCCGGCATCCGCGTCGAGCCGCCGACCAGGATGACGTGGTCGATGTCGCCTAGCGCCACCCCGGCGTCCTTGATCGCCTGCTGGAACGGGCCACGCAGCTTGTCGATCAGGCCGCTGGTCAACTCGTTGAACGTCGCGCGGGTGAGTGTCTCCTCCAGGTGTAGCGGCCCCGCGTCCGTTGCGGTGACGAACGGCAGGTTGATCGTGGTCTCGGTCGCCTGCGAGAGGTCGATCTTGGCCTTCTCGGCGGCCTCCTTCAGGCGCTGGAGCGCCATCTTGTCCTTGGAGAGGTCGACGCCGTGCTTGTCCTTGAAGGACTTGACCAGCCAGTCCATGACGGCCTGGTCCCAGTCGTCGCCTCCGAGCTGGCTGTCGCCGTGGGTGGCCTTGACGTCGAACACCCCTTCGGCGATCTCCAAGATCGACACGTCGTAGGTCCCGCCTCCGAGGTCGAACACGAGGATGGTCTGCTCGTCCTCCTTGTCGAGCCCGTAGGCCAACGATGCGGCGGTCGGCTCGGCGACGAGCCGCAGGACCTCCAGGCCAGCGATCTGACCGGCCTCCTTGGTGGCCTGCCGCTGGGCGTCGTCGAAGTACGCGGGGACGGTGATGACCGCCTGGCTCACGGTGTCCCCCACGTACGCCTCCGCGTCACGCTTGAGCTTCATCAGGATGCGCGCGGAGATCTCCTGCGGCGTGTACTTCTTGCCGTCGATGTCCACCGACCAGTCGCTGCCCATGTGGCGCTTGACCGAGCGGACGGTGCGGTCGGGGTTGGTGATCGCCTGCCGTTTGGCGACCTCGCCGACGAGCACCTCGCCGGCCTTGGAGAACGCGACCACCGACGGGGTCGTGCGCGACCCCTCTGCGTTGGGGATGACGGTCGGTTCGCCACCCTCCAACACCGAGACGACCGAGTTGGTCGTCCCCAGATCGATGCCTACGGCCTTCGCCATGCTCTCACTCCTCGTGTCACGACCGTCGGCCGGCGAGCCGGCCGCCTCATTAGTCGCTCACCATGATAGAACCTGAGCGCGGTGTTATCAACTATCCTGCGCCCTGTCCGATCGAGTAGGTCGGGCGGCCCGATCCTCCGCTGCGGTGGCGGCCCGATCCTCCGCTGCGGTGGCGGCCCGATCCTCCGCTGCGGTGGCGGGGGCCGTGTCGGGATGCTGACCGGGTCGCCGGCCGTGCGCGGCGTCGTGATCGAGCCCTCGGTGGCGGATCTCGCGCGGCCAGGAGCGCCGAACCGGGCGGCCGCGTGCCGTCAGCCGCTCCTGGCCCCACATGACGACCATCAGCACGACAGGCAGGAGCACGAAGCCGGCCGCGAGGACGTACTGCCACGCCTCCACGCGTCTCCTCCCGCCGATCGCAGCCTACGGACGACCTGCGCCGCCACGCGGCAGACGGCTTCGGCGATGCGCTTCCGCGTCGGGCGGGCCCACGTCAGGTCGACGGTGGCAGGTCGTCGGGAAGCTCCAGGCACCACTCGTCGCTGACCCCCGCCGCGTCGAACCAGCCGGCGGCCACCTCCAGCGCGTAGCGGTACGGCTGCGACGGCGGGTACAGCGGGCAGTCTTGTCCGGCCGGGCACGGCTCCATCTGCAGGATGGTGTGGATGTCGCCACCGGCGTCGGCGTAGGCGATGTCGAGCGGGATCAGCGTGTTCTTCATCCAGAACGCGCCGGTGGTGTCGTCGGGGAACGTGAACAACATGCCGACGGCGGGGGGCAGACGCGTGACCTCCATCAGGCCATGTGCTCGCCGCGCCGGGGTGTTGGCGACCTTGGCGGCCACCGCGACGCGGCGGCTGTCCGGGCCGGCCAGGGACACGGTTGTCTCGGGGTAGTCGTCCACCGACGGGTGCAGTGCGGGCACCGGTCCCGACCCCGTTGCGGTCGCTGGCGTCTGCGTGGGCTGCTCACCACCGCAGGCTGCTGCCAGCCCCGCGACGATGGCGGCAGCCAGCAAGGCGACAACGAGTCGCGACCGGGACGCCCCGCGGTCTCCACGACGGTCGGTGCGACGCAGCCCGCGACGGCGACGGCGCAGCCCGCGCCGGCGACGGCTCATCGCGCGACGACGACGGCTCATCTGTCCTCCCCGAGCGATCGGCCCGGTTCGGGGACCGAACGCGGCGACCGATCAACGTGGGCGTCCACCCTTCCGTTCTTCCTAGTCGACCAGTTCCTCGTGGCCGACGACGCCGCGGAGGATGTCGAGGTCGAGGTCGCCGCTGCCGTGGAGCACGCTGACGTCGCCCGTGGTCTCCAGGACGACGGCGCGGACATCGCCGTAGTTGAGGCAGTTGGCCTCGCGGAGCTTCCCGCGGATGTCGGCTTCGGTGACCTTCCCTCGGCGGAGGTTGTGCTCGATCAAGCGGTCGCCGGCCATGAGCAGGATCGGCTCGTTGTCGACGGCCTTGCTGATGCTGAGGCGCCGCCGCCCCACCGCGATCAAGGCCTGCATGCCGTAGAGCACGCCGAGCGCCACCACGCCGTTCGGCAGTGTGACTGCGGGTGACGCGGCCACGCTGGCCATCATCGACCCGAAGGAGACGGTGATGGCGAAGTCGAAGGTGGACATCTTCGAGAAACTGCGCAACCCCGCCAACCGGGTGTAGACGACGACCGCGAAGAAGATGCCGATCGTGGAGACGAAGACGAGCCCCAGTTCGGTCCAGCTCGTACCCAGCCACTTGTCGACCATGGTTCCTCCCAACGCTTCAGCGCGCCAGCCTGCCAGCGTCGTCGCGTGACAGACCCTGGTCGGAACGACCTCGTTCCGAACCGGGCGCGCGGACGTCGCGCTCGGGTCCGTGCCACGGTGGATGAGTGGGTGGGTGCAGGGTGCGCGACACGTGACGGAGCCGGTCTAGCCTGCTGGCGCGGGCGACAGGAGCCAACCGTGCCACGACTCGCCGTCACCGCGATCGGAGCCGACCGCCCCGGCATCGTCGCGGCGGTCGCCGAGGTGCTCCGCGACCGGGGCGGGAACCTCGAGGACTCCGCCATGACGATCCTGGGCGGTCAGTTCGCCATCATGCTGCTGGTGGCGACCGACGACACAGCGCAGGACCTGCGCGCCGCGTTGGACGAGGCCGTCGCCCCGCTGGACCTCGAGCTGACGGTCACCCCGGTCGAGGAAGGCCGCGACAGCGCCGACGCCACCCACATCCTGTCGGTGTACGGCACCGACAGGCCGGGGATCCTGGCAGCGGTGGCCCGCACGCTGGCCGACCTGGGGATCAACATCACCGACGTCTCGACCCGGATGCTCCCCCCCGAGGACAAACCGGTCTACGCGATGGCGCTCGAGATCGCGGTGCCGGACGAGCTCGACGACGTCGAGGTCGAGGCGGCTCTCCGGGAGGTCGACGACCAGGTCGGCGTCGACCACACCCTGCGCCCGCTCGAGACGGAGACGTACTAGGTGCGCCAACGGCGGGGCGACGTCCGGTGACGGTCCGGGCGGTGGTCACCTACCCGTCGCGCACCCTGAAGACAACGGCCGATCCGGTCGGCGAGATCGGCCCGGCCGAACGGCAACTGGCGGTCGACCTCGTCGACACGATGCGCGGCTCGCCCGGGTGCGTGGGGGTCGCGGCCCCCCAGATCGCGGTCCCCGTGCGCGCCTTCGCACTGGACATCTCGGTGATGCGCCGTCCGCATCCCAACCACGGGCTGATCGTGCTGTTCGACCCGGAGCTGCTGCACGCCGAAGGGTCCGAGGTGCGCCGCGAGGGGTGCTTGTCCGTCCCGCACTACACGTGCGACGTGCGCCGTGCGACCGGGGTCGTCGTGCGCGGCACGACCCCCGACGGCGGCGTGCGGGCGCTCGAGACGGAAGGGTTCGAAGCCCGCGCCGTGCAGCATGAGTTCGATCACCTCGACGGCCTGCTGATCCTCGACCGCGTGGCATCTCCCCGCACTGACGTCTTCCGGCGCAAGCGGTACGCCCGCCCCGGCGAACAGCTCACGTGAGGTCACCGGTTCACCGGCTGGGTTGACGTCCAGGGTTGATCCCGTCGGCGGGAACAGGTGCATACACCGACTCGGGGCTGGCTCCGTGCCACCACCTGATCCCGTGGGCGGGAACAGGTGCACACACCGACTCGGGGCTGCCTCCGTGCCACCACCTGATCCCGTGGGCGGGAACAGGCGTACACACCGACTCGGGGCTGGCTCCGTGCCACCACCTGATCCCGTCGGCGGGAACAGGCGTACACACCGACTCGGGGCTGGCTCCGTGCCACCACTTGATCCCGTCGGCGGGAACAGGTGCACATACCGACGGCGAGTGTCCTGAACCGCCGGCGCTCTCGGCGTCGCGAGCCCCGATGTAGCCACTCAGCGGCGCTCCTACACTTCGGCCTCCCGCGAGCGAGAGGCCGCCCCGCGTGGACCCGCACCAGCTGCTGAGCGTCGTCCGGATCGTGGGCGGCATCGCGGTGGTCGCGATCACCGCCGCGGTCGCGGGGCGGCGGATCCTGTTCCTGTACGGGTTGCTACGGACCGCGCAGCCGGACCCGGACCGAGCGACGTGGGCGGCGATCCGGGGCAACATCCGCTACGAGTTCTCCAAGGTGCTCGGCCAGGAGAAGCTGCTGCGCTGGTCGCTGCCCGGCGTGCTGCACGCGTGGGTGTTCTGGAGCTTCCTGATCGTGCAGGCCACCATCATCGAGATCTTCGGGGAGATCTTCGATCCGGAGTTCAAGATCCCGCTGGCGGGGCGGCTGGGGATCCCGGGCTCCGGGCTGACCGGCCTGGACGTGATCGTCTTCATGCAGGACCTGTTCATCGCCCTGGCGCTCGTGGCCATCGTCGGGTTCCTCGCCATCCGCTTCGCCCAGCACCCGCACCGCCTGGGACGCCGGTCGCGCTTCGCCGGCTCCAACCTCGACCAGGGCTACTGGGTGCTGATGGGCGAGTTCGGCGTGACGTACACCTTGCTGTTGATCCACGCCTCGCGCTGGGCGATCGGAGGAGAGGCCAACCAGCACTTCGAGTCGGCGTTCTTGTCGCGTTTCGTCGCCGGGTTCCTCGACGGCATGTCGCCGCTGGCCCTGGAGTGGACCGCTGGCCTGATGGCGGTCTTCCACCTGGGCATCGTCGGGTGGTTCTTGGTGTTCACGCTGAACTCCAAGCACCTGCACGTGCTGACGATCTTCCCCAAAGAGCTGGTGTCGCGGCAGCCCAAGGCCCTCGGGGCGCTGCCGAACCTCCCCATCGACGTCGAGACCATGACCGAGGAGACCGTCCTCGGAGTCGGGAAGGTCGAGGACCTGCGCTGGCCGTATCTGCTCGACCTGTACACCTGCACCGAGTGCGGCCGCTGCCAGTCGCAGTGTCCGGCGTGGAACACCGGCAAACCGCTCAACCCCAAGCTGCTGGTGATGGACCTGCGCGACCACCTGTACGCCAAGGGCCCCTACCTGCTGGGCAAGCAGACCGAGGCCGAAGCCGCCGATGTGCTCGGACAGCAGCTGGTCGGCGACACGCCCGGTCAGCCCGATGCGGTGATCGATTTCGACGTGCTGTGGACCTGCACCACCTGCGGCGCCTGCGTCGAGGAGTGCCCGGTCGACATCCAGCACGTCGACATGATCATGGAGATGCGTCGGTACAAGACCATGATGGAGTCGTCGTTCCCGCAAGAAGCCGCGGGGATGCTGCGCAACGTCGAGAACTCGGGCAACCCGTGGGGCATCGGAACCCAGCAGCGTGAGGACTGGTTCGACGGCCTGGACCCGCAACCGGTCCGCGCCACCCCGGGCACGCCTCTACCCGACGACGTGGAGTACCTGTTCTGGGTCGGATGCGCCGGCGCCGTCGACGACCGCGCCAAGCGCATCACACGTGCCATCGCCGAGCTGCTGAACCGGGCTGGGGTGCGCTACGCGGTCCTGGGTTCAGCCGAGACCTGCACCGGCGATCCAGCCCGGCGGATGGGCATGGAGTACCTGTTCCAGATGATGGCCCAGCAGAACGTCGAGACGCTCAACTCGATCGGGACACGACGGATCGTCGCCTGGTGCCCGCACTGCTTCAACACCCTGCGCAACGAGTACCCCGATCTGGACGGCCACTTCGACGTCGTCCACCACAGCGAACTGCTGGCCGAGCTGGTCGACGACGGGGCGCTCGTCCCGACCAACGGCCTCGACCTCACCGTCACCTACCACGACCCGTGCTACCTCGGGCGACACAACGAGGTCTACTCGGCGCCCCGCCGCGTCGTCGACGCCGTCCCGGGTCTCGCGCCGGTCGAGATGCCCCGCTGCCGCTCCAACGGATTCTGCTGTGGAGCCGGCGGCTCGCGCATGTGGATGGAGGAGCGGATCGGCAAGCGGGTCAACATCGAGCGGATCGAGGAGGCCCTGGCGACCGAGCCCGACGTCATCTCGACCGCGTGCCCCTTCTGCACCACGATGCTCGAGGACGCGGTGGCCCAGAAGGTCCAGGACCGTGCGCTGGAGGACGGTCGGGTGCAGGTCCTCGACGTGGCCGAGGTGCTGCAGCGTGGTCTGCGGCCGCGCCCGGCTGCGCAGGAACGAACCCCCTCACCCGGTGGTTCTGGTGGGGTGATGTCGTCGGGGCCGGGCGTCGAAGACGCGTAACCGGCGACGTCCGGACGTTGTGCCGTCCGATGGAGCGTGCGCGGCGGCCTACACGGCGTGACGGCCCGGGAGGGGCAAACCCGGGCCGTCGGCCGTTCGAGCGTTCGGGTCAGTGGCGCTGCGCGAACCCGACCGCCCCCGCCCCGGCCAGGACGAGGATCATCCCGAGGATCAGGACGAACGGGGCATCCGCGCCGGTGCGAGCCAGCTGTGCTGGCGCTGCGACGGCCTGCACCTGCTCGGCGTCAGCGGCAGCGGTGACCCGCTGCAGCGCCATGCCAAGCACCTCGACCTCGGTTGGCTCAGGAAGAACGGCGTCCAACCTGGTCTCGGCAGGGCGCTGGATCAGCAAGCTCACCGGGCTCTCCGGCACGGTTCGGGCTACCTGCTGCTCGGCCTCGGCTTCTTCCGTGGTCGTGGGCTGTTGAGACGGGGTCGGGGCTTCAGGCGGCGTGTCCTCCGGCTGCTGCACCGGCGGCTGCGTGTCGTCCTGCGTGTCGTCCGGCTTGTCCACCGGCGGCTTGTCCACCGGCGGCTTGTCCACCGGCTTGTCACCCGGCTTGTCACCCGGCTTGTCACCAGGCTTGTCGACCGGCGGCTTGTCAACCCGCGGCTTGTCAACCGGCGGCTTGTCGACCGGCGGCTTGTCCTGCCGCTTGACGTTGGTTCCGCACCAGCCTTCGTTGTCGTCCTCGAAGTCGTCGTCGTTGCCGCAACCGTTGTTGCCGTCCGGGTCGAGCTCGTCCAGACCGCCTCCGCCGCCCGGCTGGTCGCGCCCCTCGGCGAGGCGGTCGGGACCGCGCCCGTCGTTG
Organism: Actinomycetota bacterium; assembly: GCA_030776725.1. Classification (NCBI taxonomy): domain Bacteria; kingdom Bacillati; phylum Actinomycetota; species Actinomycetota bacterium. The sequence goes on along the minus strand of JALYHG010000010.1, from coordinate 453 downwards.
TCAGGATCGGACTTGGCTTGGCCTTGGTTGCCCGACTTGCCGGCCTCGCAGTGCTTGTCCTTCCCCGACGGGTGACGGTTGTCTGTGTCACCGAGCGGATCCGGGCAGTTGGGGTCCTCGGTCACCTGTGGCTTGGCCTTGTCCTGGCCCGTCGTCTGATCCTTCGGGGCAGCCGCGGCTGGCTGCAGGAGGAAAGCCGCCAGCGCGATGGCGAGGAAGGCGCCCAGTGCGAGCCGGCCGGTGACCGACCGCTTCGGTGTGGGGATCACTTTGCACCTCGAGTGGACGACTGTCGCGGGCGATGCCGGCTGGCACCGTCACGGGGCCGGGTTCGCCACTCGCTCGGTGTCGGTCCAGGCGACCAGGTTGCGGACCGCACGTCGTCACTTCCCCGCTACGGAGTGTAACACTGACTAGTCCTCGTGTCACACAGCGGATGAACCTAAGTACGGT
>JALYHG010000009.1 GCA_030776725.1 Actinomycetota bacterium | reverse complement strand
GTGGCGCGGCCATCGAGGTGCCCGACATGCGGGCGTAGCCACCGAGCGGCCAGGTGGAGACGATGCACACCCCGGGGGCGGCCAGATCGACCGCGTCCCCGAAGCTGCTGAACGACGCGAACGTGTCATCCGTCTGGTCGTGGCACGTCCCGGACGTGGCGGCGCCGGGCTTCCCGTCGAGGTCGGCCATCGCCGAGACGGTGATCACGTCGGGGTGGGCCGTCAGGGAGTAGCCGTCGATGTCCTGCGGGTCGTTTCCGGCGGCCGCGACGAGGACAACGCCGGAGTCGGTCACTCCACTCACGGCGAGCTCCAGGGTGTCGCTCCGGCAGGCGCAGCCGAAGCTGGCGTTGGCGACCTCGATCGTCGCTGCGTGCTTGGCGACCCAGTCCAGCCCGGCGATCACCGCGCTGAGGCTGGCCCCACCCGTGGCGTCCAGGACCTGCACCGACCACAGGCGCGCACCGGGCGCCGCGCCCACCACCCCTCTGCCGTCGTCGAGCGCGGCCGCGGTGCCGGCCACGTGGGTCCCGTGCCCGTTGACGTCGAGCGGGGCCGCCATCACGACGCAGGTACCGAGTGTGCAATCGACCCCGCCCGCGACGTTCAGGTCGGGGTGGGTCGAATCGATGCCCGAGTCCAGCACGGCGATGTCGACGTCGACGCGCTCGTCGACGCCGTCGATGTCGGCCACCGCGTTGCTGGTGATAGCGGCGCGGGCCACGCCGGTGGGCACCTCGCCGAACATCCACACGGGTAAGTCCGGTTCGACGGCCACGACCCGCGGATCGGACCGCAGGGCCGTCACCGCGAGTGACGGCAGCTCCATCGCGAAGCCGGATACGGCGTGCCGGTAGACGTGGCTCACGCGCCCCCCGTGCCGCGCGGCCAGGTCGGTCGCCGCGGCGGTGGGGTCACCGTCGCGGACCTGCACGAGGACCCGCTCGCGCGGTGGGGCTACCGCCGACGCCGGGGTCGACGCGACCACGGTCGCGACCGCGATGAGGAGGGCGGCGACCGTCGCGGCGAGGGAACGTGGCACGGTGGTGCCTCCATGATCCGGGTCCCGGGATGGTCGGCCACCGGAAGGTCGGAGGCCCCCGCGCCGAACGCGGGCGTTCACCCGGTGGCGGATCGACCGACCGCTGTTGCCGGGACCCGGGTGAACCACCGGTCGACTCGATCGCCAAAGTACCGCCAAACGATCATGGACGAGTGCGGCCCGCGCTGACCGGCAACCAACGGTGGGCCCGGAACGCACCTGGGCCCACCGTTGCAGCAGTCCCAGGTGCTGCGTCGCGCTTTAGACGCTGATGCCGCTACTGGGGGTTGGGGTCGCCCGACACGCCCCGTTCGATCAGGATCAGGTGCTCGTCGTCGGCCAGGCTGAGGGTGTCAAGGGGTGCGGCGACCGCGATGATCACGGCGGCGACCACCGCCGGGCGGCGGATGGCGGCGGCCAGCCGACCAAAGGCCGGTCGGGGATCGGCGGGTACCTGCAGGGCCTGGTCGCCGCGGTCTCGACGCCGGGCGGCACGGTCGATGAACGGCACGACCGCGCAGGTCACGGTCAGGCTCGACAGGATCGCCAGTTTGACCCCGAACTCAGTGGGTTGGGGGTAGACCAGTGCGGCGGCCAGCACCGCGGTGAGCACGCCGAACCAGATGCGCCCGCGCGGGGTCCTGGGTGCCGTGGCCGGGTCGGACATCATGAAGAACACGAAGATCAGCACCTCGGGCGACAGCACCACGTTGACCCAGTAGAAGGCGCCGGTCACCGGGACGGGATGCCAGATGGCCCAGAAACTCCGCCCCGTAGCTGCGAACACCCCGATCAGCACCGCGAAGGTGGCGGTGAACGCCGCGGCCATCGCCGCCATCTTCACCTGGCGCAGCACCCACACCGCCCCGGCCACGATCACCACCAGAGCGGCACCCACCGGCAGTCCCAGCGGACCCCACCACAGGTACTGGGGGAACACCCCGGCTGGGCCAACCACCAGCAGCACCCACACCAGCCCCACGTTGGACGGGTTGAAAACGTGCCGGCCGGCGGGGCGGATCAGGTACTTGGAGGCCATGGCCAGGGTCACGGCCGCGATGAAGTAGCCGATGCCGTTCAGGCTCCACCAGTCGCCGTACTCCGTGCCGGTGGCGCGCAGCAGCAGCGCGACGCTGTTCCCGGTGAGCATGGCGCTGGCCGGCCACACCAGCATCCCGTCCCGGCGCACCGTCACCGCCAGCTCGATCGCGGCGGCGGTGGCGATCGACACCAGGATCTGGGCGATCGACAGCTTGAAGTCCAGCACGGTCTGGCCCAGCACCTGCACGGTGAGCAGCACGACCGCCAAGTGCAACCGCGGGTCGCGGCGGCTGGGCAGCACGACCGGGATCTGGCGCCCGCCGACGGACAGGTGGGGCCGGTCGGCCAGCGCAGTGGCGGGGGTCGGGGCGCTCACAGATCGGCTGTCATCGGTCCGGCGGAGCGAGGCTGGCGGCGGCGTACGCGCTGTCGATCGGTGGGCACCAGATGACCACGGACCGGTACACGGTCGGGTCGACGTCGGGCGGGAAGACGAAGTTCATCGAGCCGGCGGTCGCGTCGAGCACGGCCACCAGCGCGGCGTCGGCCGACAGGTACTCCTCGGTGGTCTTGGGCTCGGGCAGCGGGTGCAGGCGGATCTCGAGGTCGACGTTGGGGGTCACGAAGAAGTCCTCGAGGCGCAGCGCGTGGCTGCCATCCCCGAGCCGGTAGATCGCCACCTGCCCGCGTCCGGTCTGGTCGATGTCGTAGAAGTTGCCGGTCGCGACGATCTCTGCCTCGTCCGACTGCATCTCCGGCAGTGTCGGCTCGACCAGCGGCACGTCGATCTGCTGCTCGACCACCAACGTCCACGCCCCGCCGGCTTCGACGGCCAGGCGCGTGGGGCCGGTGTTGGTGGCGTAGCCGACGTCCTCACCGGGGCAGGCCGCCTCGATCAGCGCCTCCGCGTCGTCGGCCATGGTCACCGCCAGGTTGCCCGATCGACAGTTGCCACGCGCCCGCCACTGCAACGCCC
>JALYHG010000008.1 GCA_030776725.1 Actinomycetota bacterium | reverse complement strand
CGGGATGCGGTCCTGTTGGCGATGGAGCACCCGGTGGGCAGCTGCCGTGACGTTGGCCGTCCTGCTGACAGGGTGCGCAACCGGCGACACCTTCAGCGCGAACCCGGACGCCCACGCAGCCGTCGAGCCGCCGCCGACAGCCGAAGAACCTCTCACCCCGACGGTCGCGTGGGAGCCGTGCGAGGCCCCGTTCGAGTGCGCCACCGTCCCGGTCCCGCTGGATCACGACGATCCGGGTGCGGAGACGATTGACCTGGCGCTGATCCGCCTGCCGGCGCCGCCGGCCGCGCGTCGCATCGGCTCGCTCGTGATCAACCCGGGCGGGCCGGGATCCTCCGGCGTGGACTTCGTCCGCGCCTGGAGCGTCCAGGTCATCCCGGCCGAACTCCGCGCCCGCTTCGACATCGTCGGCTTCGACCCTCGCGGTGTGGCTGCCAGCCGGCCCGTCAGCTGCAACGGCGGCTCCAGGGCCTTCCTATCGCAGGACCTCGCTCCCGATGACGTCGGCGAGACCGCGGCGGTCCTCGCTGCGGCGGAGGCGTACGCCACCTCCTGCGGCGACGCCAGCGGTGACCTGCTGGCCCACGTCGGGACCGCGAACGTCGTGCGTGACCTCGACGCCATCCGTGTCGCGCTCGGCGACGCGGACCTGACCTACCTCGGCTACTCGTACGGGACGCGCATCGGGGCCGCCTACGCCGATCTGTTCCCCGAGAACGTCCGTGCGCTGGTGCTCGACGGTGCGGTCGATCCCACGCTGGATCTCACCGGTCAGGTCCGCGCGCAGGCGGCTGCGCTCGAAGCCGCGCTGAGTGAGTTCCTCGCCGCCTGCGCATCCGACGAGCACTGCCCACTGCCCGCCGAGCGGTCGACGTTGACGGCGTTCGACGCGCTGATGGCCGACCTCGACGCACGCGAGCTACCGGCGCCGGAGCTCGGTGCACGGCTGGAAGCCGGGCAGGCCGCCGTCGCAGCGCTCGCGTTGCTGCGTGATCGGCCCAGGTGGCCGCTGCTGGCGGCAGCGCTCGCGCTGGCATGGGAGGGCAACGGGTCGCTGCTGGCTGCGCCCCTCGCACCGGTCGCGGGCGATGGTGACACCCTCGCCGACGAACTGGCGTCCCTGATGGCGGTGAACTGCCTGGACGTGCCGGCCCCGGCGCCGGGAGAACTGCCGGCGCTCGCGACCGACCTCGCGGCGAGCGCCCCGCGCTTCGGCCCGGTGTCACTGTTCCTGCACGCACCATGTGCGTTCTGGCCGGTCGCCGCGGAGGGCACTCCTCGCGAGATCGCGGCTCCTGGGACGCCACCGATCGTGGTCATCGGCAACCGCGGCGATCTCATCACGCCGTTCGGCTGGTCCGAGAGCCTGGTCGCCCAGCTGGACAGCGGCGTGCTGCTGACCCGGGACGGGGATCGTCATACGGCCTTCGGCGGCGAAAACGTCTGCACCGACCGTGCCGTCATCCGCTACCTGATCGACCTGATCCCACCCGATCCGACCAGGTCCTGCGGCTGACACGCTGGCGTGGCCGTCGTTCAGTTGGCCACACCCCACCGGTCCTGACAACGCTTGGGGCTGCGCAGGTCGACAGCCCGGAAGGCCATCAGCTTCTCCTGCCATACGGGGACGGGCGCGACACCGTGTCGGTCACCCGGCCTGATGTCGTGCAGCTCGCCGCCTCGGACGTACAGCACGGCGACGTCCGGGTGGTCGTCCAGATAGGCGCGAAAGGTCAACCACGGCAGCGCGTAGTCGTTGTCCGCGTACCACTGCAGCCCGGGCTCCGACGACGATCGGATGGCCACGAGATCCTCCTGGACATCCGTCAAGGGCAGCGTGGCAGGGATGACGAGATGGTTCGACGCGCCCGCCACCGTGACGAGGTTGCTGTACATGTCGAAGCCGAACGCGGTCTTGAGCTCCAGGTACGGAGTGAGCCCGTTCAGCACGACCAGCACCGGGACGAGCGCCATGGCTCGGCTGGGGAGGGCGAACAAGCCTGACTCCGCGGCCGGTCGGTGCAGCAGCACGTGCATCACGACGACGAGCACGCACACCGCCGCGTAGGCGAACCACAGGAGGTAGGCCCCCGCCAGCGTCAGCACGGCCAGGTCCGGGTTGGCCGGGCCGATCGCGCCCAGCAGCAGGACGGCGACGACCACGATCATCACGTGTGCGCCCGCCTCCAGGAGACGACCCGCCCGACCGCGGGCCGTGACCTTGGATCCCAGCCAGCCGGCGAAGCCGGGCGGGAGGAACAGGACGAACAGCGCGAGCAGCAGCGACGAGAAGTCGAAGAACGGGTGGGCGAGATCGGCCGCCAGCAGCGTGTGGAACCCGACGGCCAGCACCACACCGACGGTGCGGGTACGGCG
>JALYHG010000007.1 GCA_030776725.1 Actinomycetota bacterium | reverse complement strand
AGGCCGCCCGCGTGGCCGTGCTATCCGCCTGCCATGCCGTCATCGCCGACGCTCGTCGACCGGGCGTGATCCCCGATGCGCTCGCCGGTGAGCCGATCGGGACGTGGTTCGTCGCTCAGCCCAAGCGCCTGGAGGCGCGGCGGCTGTGGATCGGGTTCGCGTTGAACACGCGCGGTCGCGTCCACGTCGACGCCGGCGCGGCCCGGGCCCTTGTGCGGCGCGGCACCTCACTGTTGGCGGTGGGGGTGACCGGCGCGGACGGGGATTTCACCAGCGGTGACGCGGTCGCGATCGTCGATCCCACGGGGACACTGATCGCGCGAGGTCTGGTGAACTACGACGCGTCGGACCTGCGCCGCATCGCCGGGCGCACCACCGAGGATGCCGCTGCCGCGTTCGGCGACGCGTACAGCCGCGAGGTGGTGCACCGCGACGACCTCGTCGTCCTGGTCCCCTGAACGCATCCCCGCCCGGTGTATCCTCAAGCGTGGGTGCGCTGGGAACCCGACGTCAACCCGGCGGTCGCCCACCTGCGGCTGAGCCCTCCCCGAACAACCGACAACCTCGACGAAGTGGGAACCATGCGTACCGTCCGTGAGATCTGTGCAGCCGCCAAGGATGCGAGCCGGGTCCTGGCCACGGCGCCGACCGCGGTCAAGGACGCTGTGCTCCGCGATATCGCCGACGCACTCGAGCGCCATGCCGACTCGGTGCTCGACGCCAACCAGCGTGACATCCAAGCGGGCCGTGACGCCGGCTTGAGCGCTGCGCTGATCGACCGGCTCACGCTGACCGAGGACCGCATCCGGGCGATGGCCAACGGCTTGCGCACGATCGTCGACCTGCGCGACCCGGTCGGGGAGGTGGCCGCCGGTTGGACGCTGCCCAACGGGGTGGAGATCCGCAAGGTACGGGTCCCGCTGGGGGTCGTCGCGATGATCTACGAAGCCCGGCCCAACGTGACGGTCGACGCTGCGGGGCTGTGCCTCAAGTCGGGCAACGCGTGCGTCCTGCGCGGTTCATCCAGCGCCCAGTCCAGCAACGAGGCGCTGGCGGCGGTCATCCGCGAACAGCTCGCACTGGCCCGGCTACCGCAGGACGCCGTCGCGCTGGTCGAGGATCCCTCCCGCGACGGCGTGCAGCAGCTGATGGAAGCGCGTGGGCTGGTGGACCTGCTCATCCCGCGGGGCGGGGCAGGTCTGATCGAGCGGGTGGTCAGCGGGGCCACGGTCCCGGTCGTGGAGACCGGCGTTGGGAACTGCCACGTCTACGTCGACGCCGCTGCCGACCTGGGGAAGGCGGTCGAGATCGTGGTCAACGCCAAGGCGCAGCGTCCCTCGGTGTGCAACGCAGCCGAGACGCTCCTCGTTCACGAGGCCGTCGCCGATGAGTTCCTCCCCAAGGTCGCGGCAGAACTACGCGCCGCCGGGGTGACGCTCCTCGGCGACGACCGGGCACGCGCGGTGGTGGACATGGACCCCGCCAGCGACGATGACTTCGCCACGGAGTTCCTCGACCTCACGCTCGCGGTCGCGGTGGTCGCCGACCTGGACGCCGCCATCGCCCACGTCGCGCGGTACGGGACGCTGCACACCGAGGCGATCGTCACCGAGGACCGTGGCGCCGCGCGCCGGTTCCAGCGCGAGGTCGACGCCGCTGCCGTCATGGTCAACGCCTCCACCCGGTTCACCGACGGGGAGCAGTTCGGGTTCGGTGCCGAGATCGGCATCTCGACGCAGAAGACCCACGCCCGTGGGCCGATGGCGCTCCCGGAGTTGACGTCGGTGAAGTACCTCGTCGACGGCGATGGGCACGTCCGCCGGTGACAGCCGCTGCTGCGCAGCGGCTGTGGTCTTCGTCATCCGGCATCGTCGCGACCGCGTCCGACGTCGAGCGCGAACTCGATGAAAGCCCGCACGTGGGCGGGAAGGTCACGGTCGATGACGTGCACCACGTAGAGGCTGCGCACGACCGGCACACCCACCACCCGCAACGCCCTGACCTGGCTGGCGTGGTGCTCGACCGCGCGTAGCGACACCACGCCGATCCCGAGGCTCGCCTCCACCGCGGACAGCACCGCCCCGCTGCTGCCGAGCGTGATCGCTGCCGGCTGTGGCGGGAGAGCCAGGCCGTGCGCCGCCAGGGTGTCGACGAACGTCTGCTGGGTCCCCGAGCCCTCCTCGCGCTGGATCAGGCGCTGACCGGCGAGGTCGTCGACGGTCACCGCTGATCGCTCGGCGAGGGGATGCGACGATGGAGCGGCGAGGACGATCTCGTCCTGGCCGATCGGCTCGTAACGCAAGCGGGGATGGTCGACCCGCCGACCCGAGAAACCCACATCCCAGCGGTCGTGGTCGAGCAGGTGGCGGGCGACGCCGGCCGAGTCCGTGACGAACTCCCGCGTCTTGACCCCGGGTTGCTCGTCGACGAAGCGGGCGACGAGCTCGGGGACCAGGTACTCCCCCGGCGTCGTGCTCGCCACGATCCCGATCGTGCCCGCCATGGCGCCGGCCGGGAACCTGGCCTCGGCGCGGATCGCGTCGTACTCGGCCAGGGTCCGCGTGGCGAACGTCAGGAACCGCTGACCGGCGTGGGTGAGGCGGATCCCGCCGGCGCCGCGGATCAGCAGCGCGACTCCCAGTTCGTCCTCGAGGCGCTGCACGCGCCGGGACAGACCGGGCTGGCTGATCCCCAGTTGTCGGGCCGCCGCCGACAGGCTCCCTGCGCTGACGGCGGCGCAGAAGGCCCGGAGCCCGCTGGTGTCCATCTGTCCGCTCCGTGCATCGAACGGCGACCCGCCGATGACCGACCCGCAGCTTAGCCATGACGCCGACGCATGGCTGCGTTGACTGACCTGAAACGGTTCGGTTGAGTGCCGGAGCGACGATCCGTGTCCGGGACCGGGAGCCGCACCGATATGTCTGCTCGTTGTGTGCACCGCCCACCGCCCCGACGGCGTTGGGCGCCAGTGGGGCTGGTTTTGGCCCTGCTGGCTTCCGCGTGCGGAGCGACGACGTCGTCTTCCGCAGCTGATCGCCGGCCGCCCCCGATCGTGATCGGGGGGATCCCCGACCAGGACCTGTCGGTCCTGCGCGAGCGTTTCGCCGGGATCGCCACCGAGCTCGAGGACCGCGTCGGCATCCCGTTCCGTTACCAGCCGTCCGTGTCGTACGTGGCGGTCGTGACCGCGTTCCGCAACGAAGACGTCCTGCTCGCCTGGTTCGGTGGGTTGACCGGCGTGCAGGCGCGCCTGGCGGTCGACGGGGCGGAGGCGGTGGCGCAGCGACCTCACGACGCGGATTTCCGGTCGGTGTTCATCGTGGGTCACGGCGTCGACGTCGAGTCGCTGGAGGACCTGGCAGGGACCACGTTCACGTTCGGCAGCGAGAGCTCCACCTCAGGGCACCTCATGCCCCGGCTGGCGTTGCGGCAGGCCGGCATCGATCCCGAGTCCGACCTCGCCGGGCGTCCTGGTTACTCGGGGTCGCACGACATGACGTGGAAGCTGGTCGAGACCGGCGCCTTCCAGGCCGGCGCGTTGAACGAGACGGTGTGGCGATCTGCGGTCGAGCACGGCAAGGTCGACACCCGCAAGGTGCGGATCGTGCACACCACCCCCCCCTACCACGACTACCACTGGGTCGTGCATCCGCGGATCGACGACCTCTACGGCGAAGGCACCACCGCCAGGATCGTCGACGCGCTCCTCGCGATGCGCGCCGAAGACGGCGAACGGACCGCTCGGACCCTCGAGCTGTTCGACACCGACCGGTTCATCCCGACCCGCAACGACAACTACGACCGGATCGCCGAGGTCGCCCGCGACCTCGGACTGCTGCAGGTTCCGTGACCGGCGTGTCGCCACCGCCCGATGCCACGCCCGCCGTCGTCCTGGACGCCGTCACCCACCGCTACGGGGATACCCACGCGGTGCGCGACGTCGACCTGTCGATCGCCGCCGGCGAGACGGTGGCGCTCGTCGGACCCAGCGGCGCCGGCAAGACCACGGTGCTGCGCCTCATCGCCGGGATGCTGCGGCCCACGGCCGGCCGGGTGTCGCTGCACGGCCAGCCCCTGCAGGACCTGAAGCCGGGCCAGGACCTGACCGGGCTGGTCGGCATGGTCCAACAGCGTCTCGACCTCGTGCCGCAGCTGTCGGTCAAGCACAACGTCCAAGCTGGATCGCTCGGCCGGTGGAGCCTGGCCAGGTCACTGGCCGCCCTGCTGTTGCCCGTCGAGCAGCCAGCGGCGCGCGCCGCGGTGCGCCGCGTCGGGATCGACCACAAGTTCCACCAGCGCGTGTCGCGGCTGTCGGGCGGGGAGCAGCAACGGGTGGCCCTGGCGCGGTTGCTGGTGCAGGAACCGCGGATCGTGCTCGCCGACGAGCCGGTCGCGTCGCTCGATCCCGCCCGCGCCGACGACCTGCTGGCCCTGTTGGCGCGGCTGGCACGCGAGTCTGGCAACACCCTCGTCGCGAGCCTCCACACCCCGCACCTGGCACGGCGACACTTCAGCCGCATGGTCGGGTTGCGCGACGGGCGTGTCGTGTTCGACCGCCCAGCCGAGGCGGTGACCGCTGAGCTGCTCGATGACGTGTACCGCCTCCCGGACGGAGCCGAGGCTGGTTCTCCGCCACCACCCACGGCGATCGCAGCGGACCAGGCGACGGCCGCCGGTCGATGAGCGCGTCGATCGCCACCGACGGCAGCACGCTGGTGCTGGGCAGACCCCGCCCTGGGCGGCGGATCGTGCTCACCGCCGTGCTGGTCGCGGCGGTCGCGGCGAGCATCGCCGCCCTGGACGTGTCGGCGGGCGTGCTGCACCCGGGTGGGGCGGCAGCGCTCGGGGCGCTGCTGCGGGCAGCTCTCACCCCGGAGGTGTCTGCCGCGTTCGTGAGCCAGACGGTGCTCCCCGCGACCGCGCTGACGGTCGCGTACGCGGTCGCGGCCCTCACCGTGGCGGTCGCGGTGGGGATCCCGGGGTCGCTCGTCGCCAGCGGGGTGCTGGCCCGCCGGCGGCTGTGGCGCGGGGTCACGGCGGGCCCCGTCCGGGCGGCCCTGGGTTTCCTGCGCTCGATCGACGAGCTGATCTGGGCGCTGCTGTTCGTGAACGTCTTCGGGCTGCATCCGCTGGCGGGGGTGCTGGGCATCGGCTTGCCGTACGGCGCCACCATCGGTCGGGTCCTGGCGGAGCGGCTGCAGGACGTCCCTGAGGAGCCGCTCGCGGCGCTGCGGGGCGCCGGGGCCTCCGAGGCACAGGTCATGCTGTACGGCCGTCTGCCCTCCGCGTTGGCGGACATGACCAGCTACGTCCTGTACCGCTTCGAGTGCGCTGTGCGTGCCGCAGCGGTCCTGTCCTTCGTCGGGCTGGGGGGCGTCGGCCTGGAGCTCACCGTGCTCCTGTCCGACCTCGAGTTCCGGCGCGTCTGGACCTTGCTGTACGCGTTGGTGGTGGTGATCGTCGCGGTCGACGCCCTCGGCGCCCGCCTGCGGTCCAGGCTGCTGCGATGACGGTCGGGGAAGACACCCGACGTCCCCCCACGGACACCGCGGAGGTCGAGGCGGCCCACGCCCTTCACCCGGTCCGCGTCGCTGCGTCCACCCGGATCCCGACGTGGTGGGGCGTGGTCCTGCTCGCGACCGTCGTGGCGAGCTGGTGGGTGGTGATGTCGGGGGGTGGCCCTGCCCGCGTCGACCTGCTGGGTGCCGCAGCCGGGTTCGTCCGTGACCTGTTGGGCGTCGACGGCGTCGATCCGCCGGTGTGGGCGACCAGCGCTGCGTGGCGGGCCGCGGTGGGTCCTGCGGTCGACACGGTGGTGATGAGCCTGCTCGGCGCTGCGACCGCCGGTGTCGTCGCCCTGGCGACCGTGATCTTCGCGTCCCGTCCGCTCCGTGACGCTCCGCACAGGCAGGTGGGCACTGCGGGGCGGCTCGGGTTGGTCGCGACCCGCGGTATGCACGTCCTGACGCGGGCGGTCCCCGACTACATCTGGGCGCTGCTGCTGGTGTTCGTCGTGCGGCCGGGTGTGATCGCGGCGGCGCTCGCCCTGGCGTTGCACAACATCGGCGTGATGGGTCGTCTCGGCTCCGATGTGGTGGAGGACCTCCATCCGGGGCCGCTCGAGGCGCTGCGTTCCGCCGGCGCCGGCCGGCTGCAGGTCCTGGCGTACGGCGTGCTCCCGCAGGTCCTCCCCCAGTTCCTCACGTTCCTGCTGTACCGGTGGGAGGTGATGATGCGCGCCGCGGCCGTGGTCGGCTTCGTGGCGCTGGCAGGGGTGGGGTACCAGCTGCGGCTCGCCCTGAGCTTGTTGCGGTGGTCGGAGGTCGGGCTGTGGCTCGCGGTGTACGTCGCGCTGGTCCTGCTGGCCGACCTGACATCGTCGGCTCTGCGACGCCTGGCGCGGTAACGCTTTCCGGGCGACCGCGATCGAGCGTCAGCCCCTCGACACGCAGGTCCGGAACCCGGCGAACACGTCCCGCCGGTCGGGCGTGAAGTAGTTGCGGTAGGTGTTGCGGACGTAGCGGCCGCGGGTGGCCCACGCCCCCCCGCGCAGCACCTTGCGGCTCCCGAACCACGGCCAGGAGTTGTCGCGGTAGGTGTCCTGCTCGAAGTTGGGATACGGCGCGAACGTCGAGCCGGTCCACTCCCAGACGTTCCCGATCATCTGGCGGCACCCGTAGACGCTGTCGCCGTCGGGGTACGCCGCGACGTCGACGGTGTCCATGGCGCGCCAGTCGAGGTTGGCGTGCTGCGCTGCCGGCTCCTCGTCACCCCACGGGTAGCGCCGCTTGGTCGTGCCGTGCGCGCCGCCGTCGTCGGCGGCGTTGGCCGCGCCGGTCGCGGCCAGCTCCCACTCGGCTTCCGTTGGCAGGCGGCGACCGGCCCAGCGGCAGAACGCCTCCGCCTCGTACCAGCAGACGTGGACGACCGGGCGATCGGGCTCGAGGGCTCGCCACTCATCGAACACCCGCCGCTCCCAGCCGCTGTCGGACCGTCGCCAGTACACCGGGTGATCGGCGCGGGTCCGGGTCCGCCACGACCAGCCGGGGCGGACCCACAGGAGCGGACGCTGGTACCCGCCATCCTCGACGAACTCGGCGAACTGCGCCTGGGTCACCGGCGCCTTCGCGATCGAGAACGGCTGTACCTCGACGCGATGGCACCACTTCTCGTTGTCGTAGACGAACGGCTCCGCTCCGGTCGCGCCGAGCAGGAAGGTGCCACCGTCGATGTCGACGTCGCCCCGGTGCGCCCCGGCGTCGACCACCGTGTCGGGAGCGGTGTGCGACAGCTGCGTGATGGTCGGGGCGGGGTACTGCAGCGTCTGGCGGGTGTAGGTCAGCGCCTCGGTGTGGGTGTCCTCGTGGAACACCGTGTACAGGGCGAGACGGTGCCAGGCCGGAGGCAGACCCTCGGTGACCGCCTCGGCGACGCGGTCGCGCACCTGACGCATGTACTGCAGCGTGTCGTCGCGGGACGGTAGGTCCAGGAACCAGCGCGTGTCGTGGGGGACGGCACCCGAGTCCCACAACGCGTCGCAGTGGGCGATGATCGGTTCTCGCTGCAGCGCGTCGCGCAGCAGGAACCTCTCCTGGAACCACGCGAGGTGACCGATCTCCCAGATCAGCGGGTTGATCGTCGCGATCAGCGGGCCGACGAGCTGTTCGTCGGACAGATCCTCCACCAGTTCCATGACCCGGCGGCGACTGTCGTGCACCCACTGCGTCAGCCGATCCGCATCAACCCACGTCGACAGGGCGTCGCCGGTCACGCCTGCGCTCCTCGAAGAAGACCGTCGCGCCACCCTACAGCCGCGCTCGCCGCTTGGTCCTGCCGGCGTCTGGCGGACGCGACCGCGCCGGAAGGTCACTGCGATCGCGCACCGGCCGCGTGGTTCACCGGCTCCCGGGCCGCTATGCACCCGACGGATACGCTGCCGCGCATGACGCCCAACCCGGACGGCCCCCGCCGCATCGGCCTGCTGGGCGGCACGTTCGATCCACCGCACCTGGGCCACCTGGTGATCGCCGAGGTGGCTCGCGTGGAACTGGACCTGGATCAGGTGCAGTTCGTGGTGGCGGGACAGCCGTGGATGAAGCAGCGATGCTCTCCTTCCGAGGACCGGGTCCGGATGGTCGAACTGGCGGTCGCCGACGACCCGGCGTTCCACGTCAACCGCAGCGAGATCGACCGCGGGTGCCTGACGTACACGGTCGACACCCTGCAGGAACTGCAGGCCGCCATCAGCGGCGCGGAGCTGTTCTTCCTGGTCGGCGAGGACGCGGCGGCGAACATGCCGGAGTGGCGCGAGGTGGACAAAGCGTTGGAACTCGCGAGGTTCGTGATGCTCACCCGCCCCGGGTACGACGTCGAGCTCGACGGTCCGATCCTGGGGCGGTTGGAGCGGCTGACGACTCCCGAGATCGGGATCTCGTCCACCGATCTCCGCGCCCGTTTCCGCCAGGGCCGCGCGGTCCGCCACCAGCTCCCCGACGCGGTGATCGATCACATCCGCGCGCACAGCCTGTACCGGGAGGACGAGGGATGAGCGACACGCTCGACGAGCTCGCGGACCGCAGGCTGACCGTCGACCGGCTCGTCCCGCCGGGACGGTCCCGTCCACCTCGACCGCGGCGCAGCGCCGGGGAACGGCAACGGCGTCGCCGCGCCGAACGACGCCGGCGGATCCTCCGCCTGGGTGCAGCCGTCGTCGCGCTCGCTGCCCTGGCGGCCGCCACGGTGTGGGCCACGACGCTGGTTCCGGCTTTCGACCGCGGCCGCTCGGGGATGACCAGCGCCGACGACGACGCTGCGGCGTCCGGCGGGCAACGTGCGGTGCTGTTCGTGACGTTCGACGAGCGCGATCCGACCCGTGGCGCCGCCCTGGCGTTCGTGCTGGCGCGCGACCCCCGGACGGACGAGTCCACGCTGCTGTTCATCCCCACCGCAACGGTCGCGGACATCCCCGGGCACGGTCTCGACCGGATCGAGCGGGCGTACTCCTTCGGACAAGGGGCGCTGGTGGGCTCCACGGTCGAGAACCTCCTGGGCCTGGACCTCGACGGGGTGGTGGAGGTGAGCCGCCAGGGGTGGGCCTCGCTGTTCGGGCGGGCGGGTCGTTTGACGGTCGAGGTCTCCGAACGTCTGGTCGCCACCGAGCCCGACGGCAACCGCCGCGTGCGGTTCGAGCCGGGACGGCAGCCGCTCGACGGACCCAGGCTGGCGGAGCTGCTGACCTTCCAGGGCGAGGCCGAGAGCGACCTGGACCGCCTGCCCAGGGTCCGGCGTGTCCTGAACACGCTCCTCGAGGCGCTCGCGGCACAACCGGGGATCCTCGAGGCGGTGTTCGCCGACGGGGCGCCGATGCTCGACACGACCGTGCCCGCCGACGAGCTCCAGTCGCTGTTGCAGGCAGCGGCGACCGCGCACGTCGAGGATCGACTCGCCGTCTTCACCCTCCCGGTGTCTCCGATCGGGTCAGGCGGCGACGGCTCGCTGCGGGTCGACCGGGAACGGGCCGTTCAGCTCGTCGCCGACCGGTTCGCGGACTCGATCCCGGTCGCGCAGGGCAGCGGCGGCCGACGTGTGCAGATCCTCAACGGCAACGGTGAGCCCGGCATCGGCCAGCAGGTGGCTGAGCGGCTGCTGCCGGCCGGGTTCCGCATCGTGCTGACCAAGAACGCCGACCGCTTCGACCACGACGAGACCCGGATCCTCGTGTACGAAGACCGGCCCGAGCAGCTGCAGCTCGCCGACCAGATCCGCGATCTGCTCGGCGTCGGCCGGGTCGAGATCAGTCGCACCCCGCAGTCGGTCGTGGACATCACGATCGTCGTCGGTCGCGATTTCGCGGGGGCGTCTGGGTGACCCCCGGGGCGGACGGGACCCGCAGAACAGCTGACCGATGTGCACCCACCACCACCGTGTGGTTGCCTGCGTCTCGTCGACGTTGACCACGAGCGGATAGGAGACCGTGCCCGCCACGCCAGAAGCGATCGCGACCGCGGTGAGTGCGTGCCGCGCCGCCGACGACAAGCAGGCTGGCGATCTGGTGGTGCTCGACGTCGCCGACCTGCTCACGCTCGTGGACGTGTTCGTGATCGCCACGGCCCGCACCGACCGTCAGCTGAAAGCCGTCGCCGAAGCCGTCGAGGAGCGGCTCCGCAGCGACCACGGCGTCCGGCCGCAGCGCCGGGAGGGCCCGGTGGAGTCCGGCTGGGTGCTGCTCGATTTCGGTGACGTGGTCTGCCACCTGTTCGACCAGGAGCGACGCGAGTTCTACGCCCTCGAACGGCTGTGGGCGGACGTCCCCCACCTCGACCCGTTCACCGGCGAGCCACTGGCGGCCGGTCATCTTCACGCCGTGCGCTCGAGCCCCTAACGGCGGTCGCCGCCGCGCGGTCACTGCTGGCTGGCGTCGGACTCAACGACGGAGTCGTTGCGGAATCGACCGCGGTTCGCCGCTGGCGTCGGCCGGGTCGCTCCTGTCGTCGCGGAACTCGTCCGGCGTTCCGGCGTGCGGCCACATCTTCTCGATCTCCGCGTTCAACTCCGCCCCGAGGAGCACCGCGAACGCGGTGACGAACAGCCACAGCATCACGGCCAGCGGCGCTGCGAAGGAGCTGTAGAGGTTGTCGCCGCGGAACGAGAAGGCGATGTAGGTCCGCAGAGCCCCGGCTCCCAGCAGCCACAGCACCATCCCCACCACTGCGCCGGGGAGGTCACGCAGCCATGGCGTGTGCCACGGGACGGCGACGTGGTAGAAGGTCGCGATCAGCGCCACGGTCACCACCGCCAGGGCGAGGTAGAAGCCGGCGGTCGCCACCCATCCCGGGACGACGACCACCAGTGGCCCAGGGACCAGCCAACGCAACAGCCGCGGCCCGAGCACCAGCGCCGGAACGACGAGCGCCCCGAGCACGGCCCCGGCCACGGTGATGCCCAGCGCGAGGAGACGACGTCGCCACAGGGACCGCGGGCGCTCGAGGTCGTAGGCGATGTTGATCGCTTCCAGGAAGGCGTTCACCGCCCGCGAGCCGCCCCACAGCGCGACCACGAAGCCCACCGAGACGACGCTGCCGCGCCCGCCCGCCAGGATCTCCTCGGCGATCTGGCGGTACGCATCGAACGTCCGGGCGGACAGGAACGTCCGCGGCACTCCGTAGACCAGCCGGTTGATCTCGGCCGTCGCCTCGGCGCCGAGCAGGTCGAGCACCCACCCCACCGCACCGAGGAGGGCGAGCAGCAGCGGCACGAACGACAGGAGGGCGAAGAACGCCGCCTCGGCCGCCAGACCGGTCACCCGGTCGTCGACGATCTCACCGGCGGTGCGGACGGCGAGGCGCCACGCCGGACGCATCCCGACGGGCAGACGGTGCTCGATCCTCTCAGTGATCGTCGGCATCCGGCTGCACCTTACGAGCGGGGCGGCGAGGTGGACGGGAGCGTCCCCGGCCACCGGACGCGACCCTGATGGTCGCACGTGCGCGTGAGCCGCGCTGGCTGCGCCGTACAGTCGGTACTGACCGTCTGCACCAGGAGGTGACGTGGCAGCGGCCGCGGCGCAGTGCTCGATGCCGGGGACCTGCCAACCGTGACCCGGTCCGGCGCGACCAGCACGTCGCCGGCGGTGACTGGCCTGGGGCTGGTCACGCCTGCTGGACGCGGAACCCAGGCGTCGTGGGACGCTGTCCTCGCCGGCACCCCAGCCGCGGAACCCGACCCGGACCTCGCCGATGCCGCGGGGATACCGACGATCGTCACGTGCCGCGTGCGGGACCCGGACCTCGATCCGGACCCCGACGGCGACGTCCAGGCCACGGCGCCTGAGCCTCCCAGCCGGCCCGTCAGGCTGGCGTTGACGGCCGCGCGCGAGGCCGTGGCGTGTCTCGACCGCACGCTGGGCGACGCCGGTGTCCGCACCGCGGTCGTCCTCGGCAGCTGTTTCGCCGATATCGCCGACCTCGAGCGCCAGCACCGACGGCTCCTCGAGGACGGCGACGTCGACCCGCATGCGGCCGGGGTCGTGTCCCGGCCGGCGGCGAGCAGGCTGGCGGCCGCCCTGGGCGTGAGCGGCCCGGCGATCACCGTCAACACCTCGTTCGCCTCCGGAGCCAGCGCCGTGTACGTCGCCCGCCAACTGCTGCGTGCGAGGGCGGTCGACGTGGTACTCGCCGGAGGAACCGACGTGGCCATCACACCCTGCTGCGTCGCGGCGTTCGGGGAGATGGGCGCCCTGTCCAGCCGTTGCGACGCGACCGCGTCCCGGCCGTTCGACGCCGATCGGGACGGTTTCGTGCTCGGCGAGGGCGCCGGGATCCTCGTCCTGGAGCGGCTAGAGGACGTCGCTGCACGCGGCGGGACTCCGCTGGCTGTCCTGGCCGGGGCGGGCGCCTCTGCGGACGCCCATCACCCCACAGCACCGCCCGACGACGGCGCCGGGGCCGTCCTGGCGATGCAGCGGGCGCTACACGACGCCGGTGTGGCGCCCAGCGAGGTCGATCTCGTCAACGCGCATGGCACGTCCACGCCGCTCAACGACCGTGTCGAGGCGGCCGCGATCCGCACCGTCCTCGGCGACGGGGGCGGCGGGGCTGCGGTCACCTCGACCAAGGGTGTCACAGGACATCTCCTGGGGGCCGCGGGCGCCGTCGAGGCGGCGTTCGCGGTGCTCGCGATCCGCGATGGCGTCGTCCCACCCACGGCGAACCTCGAGCACGTCGACGCCGACATCGACCTCGACGTGGTGAAGGGGACCCCCCGCCACGGACCTGTGCGTGTGGCGCTGACGAACTCCTTCGGGTTCGGCGGCCAGAACGCCGCGCTGCTGTTCGTGTCGCCATGACGATGTGTTGCGACCCTGCTGACCGGTGAACGCCTGTTAGCGTCGCCTGGACGAGCAGGAGGAGCCGGTGAGACCGGGCGTGGACGTCGTCGCGATCGACCGCATCGCCACGGTCGTGGCCCGCCGTCCCCGGTTCCTCACGCGCGTCTACACCTCCGGGGAGCTCCAAGAGTGCACCCGCGATGGCGTGGACCCGGCGTCACCCTCCGGGGCCGCACGACTCGCGGGGCGGTGGGCGGCCAAGGAGGCCGCCCGCAAGGCCCTCGGCGTGCGCCTGTCCTGGCGGGACATCGAGGTCCGAAACGGCCCCCACGGCATCCCCGCACTGTGGGTGGCCGGGGCGCCGGCGCCGGCCACCTTGTCGTTCGCGCACGACGGCGGCGTCGCGGTCGCGTTCGTGATCGCTGAGGAGGCGATCGCCACCCACTGAGCGGTTCACGCGGTGCCCCCGTGACCGTGGCTCGCCCGCTCGTCGGTGTCCCGGGTTGTTCCCGTGGGCGGGAACGAGTGGCGACGCCAACCCCGTGGACGCTCGCCCGCTCGTCGGTGTCCCGAGTTGTTCCCGTGGGCGGGAACGAGTGGCCACGCCAACCCCGTCGGCGGGGCACCCTGGGACCACCACCACGGACAGGAGCCCCGATGACCGCCGACCTCGAGTTCTTCTTCGACCCCGTCTGCCCGTTCTGCTGGGCGACGTCGCGCTGGGTGCGGGAGGTGCAGCGCTTGCGACGCTTGGAGGTCGAGTGGCGCTTCATCTCCTTGAAGCTGCTCAACGAGGACGGCTACGAGGACAAGCCGCCGCAGTACCCCGATGTGCACCAACGCGGCCTCGAGATGCTGCGGGTGTGCGCCGCCGTCCGCGAGGAGGAAGGCCCCGACGTGATCGGCGAGCTGTACAAAGCGATGGGCGACGCAGTGTGGGAGGCTGAGCCGGCTGGTCCCGCGTTCGAAGACGTCCTCGAGGACGTCGCCGGTGGCCGGGACCTGGGTGCGATCCTCGCGAGCGTGGGGCTCCCGCCCGCCTACGCCGATGCGGCCGACGACGACCGCTGGGACTCCGTCCTGCGCACTGAACGAGACGAAGCGTTGGACCGCGCGGGCGGCGACGTGGGGACGCCGATCCTGTCGTTCGACCCTCCCGACGGGCCGGCGTTCTTCGGGCCGGTGATCAGCGAGCCGCCAACCGGAGATGAGGCCGTCGAGCTGTGGGAAGCGATCGAGACGCTGGCCCACTGGGACGGGTTCGCGGAGCTGAAGCGGTCGCTCCGCGACTTCCCGGAGACGGGGACCGCCGCGCTGCTCCGCGATCCCGCCGCACGCACGGCCAGCTGACCCGCGTGAGCGCCGCATCCGGTGGCCGCGAGCCCGCAGACACGGCCTCGTCTCAACCGGTCTCGTTTTCCTCACTAGGGACGAACAGGCCGACACGAAGCGAATGGCGACAGCCGCGCGTCGACAAGCTCTCGTCCAGGTTCCTGATGCGCCCGCTCGTTGGTGCCAGCGCAGAGAAGCCGACGAGAGCGACCAGCATGCCCACCAGGTAAGGCCAAACCGCCTCAGCGAGGACCGTGGCGACGAATCCCGACAGGGCTGCCGACTCGACGAAGGCGATGCTGAGTAAGACGTTGCTGGTGTAGGTCCCGGCGAGCTCCGATGGCGTTCCACAGAAGTCCAACAACCGGCGACGCGCCCAC
>JALYHG010000006.1 GCA_030776725.1 Actinomycetota bacterium | reverse complement strand
GCGGCGACGACCGCGTGAACGCCTGGCAGGTCGAGCTGCGCGGAGCGACCGCGCGCCGGACAGGTGACGCCTACGTCGTTCACCTGTCGACATCGATGCAGCCGCAAGCGCTGGTGGACCTCGACCGACGCCTCACCGACGCGGTCGGGCACGCTCCGCTGCAGCTGCTCGTCAACGACCCCGCCGACGTCGACGCGGCCGTGGCCATCCACGGGTGGTTCGTCGACAGCCGTCCGCGGACGCCGACAGGACAACCGTGATCCGCATCGTCGTCACCGCCATCGCCGTGCTGGCGTCCGCCGCAGCGCTCGCCGTGCCGGCCACCCCCGCCGCCGAGGCTGCGCCGGCGGACGTCTCCCGCTTCTTCGGTGGGCCGGGCACGGGCCGCATCGAGACCTCGGTGGCGCTGTCGCGAGCGGCGTTCCCCGCCGGCGCCCCGGCGGTCGTGGTGGCGTTCGGGTTCGATTTCCCCGACGCGCTGGCCGCCGCGCCGCTGGCGTCGGCGGCAGGCGGACCGGTCCTCCTCAACCTCCGTGAGCGCCTGCACGGCTCGGTCCGTGAGGAGGTGCAGCGTCTGGGGGCCCGCCGTGCCTTCCTGATGGGCGGATCGGCGGTGCAGTCAGAGACGGTCCGGTCCGACCTGCAGGCCATGGGCGTGGAGGTGGAACGGGTCGACGGCCCCGAACGGATGACCACCGCAGCGCAGGCTGCCCGGCGCGCCGTGGACCTGTGGCGATCGGCGGGGATACCGGCCGGCCAGCGGGTCCTGGTGGCGCTCGGCGCGCATCCCGATCCGTCCCGTGCCTGGCCGGACGCGCTCGCGGCTGGCGGCCTGGCTGGGCACGCCCGCTGGCCGCTGCTGTTGACCGACCGCGACCGGGTGCCCGAGGTCACCAACGCGACGTTGCGCGACCTCGGCGCCGAGCACGCCACCGTGGTGGGGGGGACGGCCGCCATCCCCGAGACCACCGAGGGACAGCTGGACGCCCCCCGCCGCGACCGCATCGCCGGGCCCAACCGGTTCGCGACCTCAACCGCCCTCGCCGACGTCGCGGTCACACACGGTGCGCGCCGCGCCACGGTCCTGGCGGCCACCGGAGGAAACTTCCCCGACGGGCTGGCTGCCGGGCCCACCGCGGTGTCGCTCGGCGGGGTGCTGGTGCTGGTCGGTGGCGAAGACCTGGTCGACTCGGCCGACACCAAGGCCTGGGCCGAGGCGCACCGCGGGGCGATCCAGCGCGTCCGCGTGGCAGGAGGCCCGGCCGCGGTCGCCGACGAGGTTCTGGGCCAGATCGGGTTCGCGTTGGTCGACCTGGCGCTGGGCCTGCACCAGGTCGGGAGCGGCTTCGAGTTCCCCACCCATGTCACCGGGGCGCCCGGCGATGACCGGATGTACGTCGCCGAACGTGCCGGGCGCATCCGCTTCCTGGACGGCAGCGTGTTCCTGGACATCCGCGGGCTGGTCTCGAGCGCCGGCCAGGAACAGGGCCTGCTCGGCCTGGCCTTCGACCCCGCGTACGCCAACACCGGCCGGTACTTCGTGCACTACACCGACGCCGCCGGTGACACGGTGGTCGCCGAGTACAACCGCGACGGCAGAACCCCACGGACCCTGTTCCGCTGGGATCAGCCCGCCGCCAACCACAACGGCGGATCGCTGGAGTTCGGGCCCGACGGCGCGTTGTACCTGGCGCTGGGTGACGGCGGCGGGAGCGGCGACGCCTACGACAACGCCCAGCGGCCGGAGACGCCGCTGGGCGCGATCGTGCGCTTGGATCCGGCCAGCGGAGACTGGCGGACCTGGATGTACGGGCTGCGCAACCCCTACCGCTTCTCGTTCGATCCGCCCGACGGCACGGTCGTGATCGGAGACGTGGGTCAAAGCAACTACGAGGAGATCAACGTGGTCGCCTGGGACGCCACCGGGACGAACTTCGGGTGGCCGTGCCGAGAAGGCGCTCACGGCTTCGACCCCGTCCGGGCCGGCTGCCCGCAGAGCGGCCTGACCGACCCGGTGTTCGAGTACCCGCTCAACGGGACGTGTGCGGTGATCGGCGGGGTCGTGTACCGCGGGTCGGCGATCCCCGAGCTGCGTGGCCAGTACCTCTACGGCGACTACTGCGCCGGTTGGATCCGCGGGTTCCACGAACGCCACGGCTCCGTCACCGACGAGCGCCACTGGATGGACACGACCGCGCGGGTCACCAGCTTCGGGCGTGACAACGCCGGCGAGGCGTACGTCACCCTCACGGACGGCACCGTCCGCAGGCTCGTTCGCGCCTCCTAGAGCCCGCCCGGCGCCGCGGCTCCCACGGACGCCGCACACCGGCGTCGGGGACGGGCCAGCCACGGTCGTCGGCCGTACCATCGCGGAACGTTCCCGCGTCGAAGAAACCTGTCGTGATCTACCTCGACCACGCCGCCACCACCGTCCCACGCCCCGAGGCTCGGGCGGCGCTGGCGCGGTGGCTGCATCCCGATGCCAGGCTCGGGAACGCCTCGTCAGCGCACACCGCCGGGCAGGCAGCCCGAGTCGCGGTCGAGGAGGCCCGCGAACGCATCGCTCAGGTGCTCGGCGCATCACCGGCCGACATCGTGTTCACATCCGGCGGGACCGAGGCCGACAACCTGGCCGTCAAGGGCCTGGCCTGGGCCGGGGCACAGGCCGGACGACGACACCTGGTCGTGTCGGCTGTCGAGCACCCCGCGGTCCTCGATTCGGCCCGCTGGCTGGCGTCCGATCAGGGCTTCACCCTCACCGAGGTCGCCCCCCAGCGCGACGGCCGGGTGGATGTCGAGCAGGTCCTGGCGGCCGTCCGCGACGACACCGCGGTGGTCGCGGTCATGGCCGCCAACAACGAGCTCGGGTCCGTCAACGACGTCGCGACGCTGGGGACGGCGCTCCGCGACCGCGGCGTCCGGCTGCACGTCGATGCGGTGCAGGCGTTCGCGACCTCGGAGGTGGACGTGGCAGCCTGGCCGGTCGATGGGCTGGCGCTCTCGGCCCACAAGTTCGGCGGTCCCGGCGGGGTCGGTGTGGCCTACCTGCGCCGGGGGGTGCCGGTGGTGCCCGTCCTGCACGGCGGCGGCCAGGACCGTGGAGTGCGGTCGGGGACGTTCGCGGCGGCGCTCGACGCCGCCTGTGCCGCGGCGGTGACGGCCGCCGCGGCGGACCGGGACGCCCTTCACGAACGCCTGATGGCGTTGAGTGCGCGCTTGGCCGACGGGCTGCTGGCGATCACCGGGGTGCGCCGCAACGGACCGGCGGATCCCGCGCACCGGCTGTCGTCGCACGTGCACGTGTCCATCGACGCTGTCGACGGCGAAGCGCTGCTGTTCGCGCTCGACCGGGCCGGCGTGTGCGCCTCGACCGGCTCGGCATGTCACTCGGGCGCCAACCGCGCCAGCCACGTCCTGGTCGCCACGGGGCTCGACGACCTGGCGTCGCTGCGCCTCTCGCTGGGTTGGACCACCACAGAAGACGACGTCGACGCGGCGCTGTCGATCATCGCCGACGCGGTGGCGGAGCTGCGCGCCGTCGGTGGAGGAGGATTGTCGTGAACGTCCTCGTCGCGATGAGCGGCGGCGTCGACTCGTCCGTGGCTGCGGCCCTCTTGGTCGAGGAGGGCCACGACGTCACCGGCGTGCACCTCAAGCTCGCTGACGTGCCCGCTGACCGCCAGGTTCCCGGCCACGGGTGCTGCACGCTCGACGACGCTCAGGACGCCCGTCGGGTCGCCCAGCAGCTGCGGATCCCCTTCTACGTGTGGGACCTGCAGGATCTGTTCGTCCGTGAGGTGCAGGATCCGTTCGCAAGCGCCTACGCGGCGGGGTGCACACCCAACCCGTGCATCGCGTGCAACCGCAGCGTGAAGTACGCAGCACTGCTGGGACGTGCCACCACGCTGGGGTTCGATGCGATGGCGACGGGCCACCACGTGCGGCTGCGCCGTGACGGGGCGGGGCGGCTCCGGCTCCTACGCGCTGCCGATCGGGCCAAGGATCAGACCTACGTCTTGTACGTCGCGACCTCCGACCAGCTGGCGCGGTCGAGGTTCCCCGTCGGGGAGCTGACCAAGGATGAGATCCGGGCCGCCGCCGACGCGCGCGGTTTGCGGGTGGCGTCCAAGCCGGACTCCTACGACCTGTGCTTCGTCCCCGACGGTGACACCGCCGGGTACCTACGCGCGCGGCTCCCGGTCGTCCGCGGGCCGGTACTGGACCTCGACGGCACGGTGATCGGGGAGCACGAGGGGATCTGGCGGTACACGGTCGGTCAGCGCCGCGGGCTCGGGCTGAACAGCCACGAGCGCCGCTACGTCGTCGCCCTTGACCGCACCCGCAACGCCGTGGTCGTCGGTCCCCGTGAGGCGCTGGCCTGCCCGATGGTGGACCTAGCCACGGTCAACTGGGTGCGTGGTTCACCGCCGTTGGGGCCGGTGACGGCACAGCTTCGCGCACACGGCGAGCCGGTGGCCGCGGCGCTCACCGCCCACGATGGGGGGTACCGCGTGACGTTCGACGAGCCGGTCGAGGCCGTCGCGGCGGGGCAAGCCTGCGTGCTCTACCACGGTGACGAGTGTCTGGGCGGCGGCACCATCGTCGCGACCGACCGTGGCGCAGCGGTGATCCCCGCCGCGCGCTGACGGGGTCCCGACTGTGGCGACTACCATGCCTCCGTCATCGACAAGGACCGTGCGTGGCCCGCGTCTACCTGACCGACCTGGAGATCATCCGGCGGTACTCGGTCGCCACCCGCGGCGAGAGCGCTGACCTCGACGAGGTCGTGGAGGCGCTCCGAGCGGACCTGGAAGCGCTGAGCACCGAAACGCGACCCGAACCGACCGAGATCGTCCCGAAGCGCACCGCCGGGGACACGCCCTGGTTGTTCCGGCCAGCCGCGGACGCGGCAGATCGTCGGGAGCAGATCGCGCGCACACCGGCGGTGGAACCGGCGGAGGAGGTCACGCGCACACCGGCGGTGGAACCGGCGGAGGAGGTCAGGCCCACACCAGCGGTGGAACCGGCGGAGGAGGTCAGGCCCACACCGGCGGTGGAACCAGCGGAGGAGGTCACGCCCGCGCCGGCGGTGGAGGTCACGCCCGCGCCCGCGGTGGAACCGGCGGGGGAGGTCACGCCCGAGCCGGGGGTGGAACCGGAGGACACTGCCGAAGAGCTCGCCATGGCGGTCGTGGAGGACGCAGTCGCGGGGGTCGAGGAGGAACAGGTGCAACAGCCTGGGGACGAAGAGCGGATGCCGGGGACCGGCGACGAACCGACCCAGCACGGGGAAGAGGAGGCCGAGCGCGCCGAGGAGGAGCGCATCGAGGAGGGCGAGGAGCGCATCGAGGACTCGGCCGCCGAGCCGGCCGGGACCGCTTCCGAGCTGGGGCCGAGGAAGCGAGCGAAGAAAGCGACGGCGCAGCCGGCGAAGAGGGCGGCGAAGAAGGCAGCCAGCCGCCCGGCCAAGAGGGTCGGCAAGAGGACCACGAAGACGGCGACCACGCGCCGGGCGAAGAAGGCGGCCAAGAAGGCGGTCAAGAAGTCGACGAAGGCGCCCGTCAAGAAGGCAGTGAAGAAGGCGACGAAGAAGGCGGCGAAGGCACCCGTCAAGAAAGCGACGAAGAAGACCACCACGAAGAAGACCACGAAGAAGGCCACGAAGAAGTCCCCGAAGAAGGCGACGAAGAAGTCCACCCGGCGCCGGCCCGGCTGAGCCGGTGGCGGCCGTCCCCAACACGTTGGACGCGGCCCGACAGCGCCACGACGAGCTGTCGCGGGTACTGCACGAATCGAACTACCGCTACCACGTCCTGTCCGATCCGCCGATGTCGGACGCCCAGTACGACGCGCTGCTCCACGAACTCATCGAGCTGGAGGGCGCCTACCCGGCGCTGCGGACCCCCGCCTCCCCGACGCAGCAGGTCGGCGCCCCGCGCAGCGCCGCGTTCCCCGAACACCGCCACCTGGAACCGATGCTCTCGCTCGACAACGTCTTCGACCGCGAGGAGCTGGCCGCCTGGGAACGCCGGGTCGAGCGTTCCCTGGCCCGGGTCCCCACGTACGTGTGCGAGCTCAAGGTGGACGGGGTCGCGATCTCGTTGACCTACCGGCGCGGTGTCCTGGCCGTCGCTGCCACCCGCGGTGACGGCGTCATCGGCGAGGACGTCACCCCGCAGGTGCGGACGATCCGCAACGTCCCGTACCGGCTGGCGACCCCCGACCCGCCCGAGGTGGTCGAGGTCCGCGGCGAGGTCTACTTCCCGGTCGACGCCTTCGAGGCGATGAACGCCGAGCGCATCGAGCGGGGCGAGGCCGCGTTCGCGAACCCGCGGAACGCCGCGTCGGGGGCGCTTCGTCAGAAGGATCCTCGCATCACGGCCACGAGACCACTGGAGGTCGTGTGTCACGGGCTGGGCGCAGCCGAGGGCATCGCTTTCACCGCTCACAGCGAGTCACTGGCGTGGCTCCGCGACGCCGGCCTGACCGTGGCGGACGAGACCGAGGTGGTCGCCGACCTCGATCAGATCATGGACTACGTCAAGCGGTGGACCGAGCAGCGCCACGCACCCCGCTACGAGATCGACGGCGTGGTGGTCAAGATCGATGCGCTCGCCGACCGTGCGGAGCTGGGGACCACCGCCCGCGCGCCGCGATGGGCGGTGGCCTACAAGCTGGCTCCGGTCGAGAAGGAGACGCAGCTGCGCGGCATCCAGGTCAACGTCGGCCGCACCGGGAAGGTCACCCCCTTCGCGGTCCTCGAGCCCGTGTCGGTCGGCGGGGTGACCGTGGGGATGGCCACCCTGCACAACGACGATCAGGTCGCCGCCAAGGACGTCCGCCCGGGTGACACCGTGATCGTGCGCCGCGCGGGTGACGTGATCCCCGAGGTGGTCGGACCCGTCCTCGCCAAGCGCCCCCCGGGCTTGGAGCCGTGGCGAATGCCCAGCCACTGCCCGTTCTGCGCAACCGAGCTGGTCCGCCCGGAGGGGGAGGCCAACACGTTCTGCCCGAACCTGGACTGTCCGCAGCGGCTATGGGGGGCGCTGGAGCACTTCGCGAGCCGCGGGGCGATGGACATCGAAGGCCTGGGCGAGGAGACCGCCAAGCTGCTGCGTGACGAGGGGATGGTCCACAGCCTCGCGGACCTGTACGACCTGTCCGAGGAGGAGCTGCTGGCCCTGCCGGGCTTCGCGGACAAGAAGGCACGCGCGCTGCTGGGCTCCATCGAGGAGTCCAAGGACCGGGGTCTGGACCGGTTGCTGATCGGCCTCAACATCCGCCACGTCGGGCCGACCGTCGCCCGCACGCTGGCACGGCACTTCGGCTCGATCGATGCGCTGATGGCCGCCTCCGACGAGCAGATCGCGGCCGCCCCCGACATCGGCCCGGTGATCGCGCGGTCGGTTGCAGAGTTCCTCGGCGAGGACCGCAACCGGCGGCTGATCGATCGGTTGAAGGCGGCAGGCGTGAGAACCGACGTGCAACGGCGGCACGAGGGCGAGCTCCTGGCCGGGTGGACGGTGGTTCTGACCGGGACCTTGACGGGTTTCACCCGAGACGAGGCCAAGGAGGCACTCGAAGCGCGGGGCGCGAAGGTCACCTCGAGCGTGTCGTCGCGGACCAACGTCGTCGTGGCGGGGGAGGATCCCGGAACCAAGCTCGCCAAGGCCGAACAGCTCGAGGTCCCGGTCGTCGACGAGGCGGCCTTCGTCACGCTGCTCGAGACCGGGAAGCTACCGGCGGCTTGACGCGAGACCTGTTCGCGTACGGGACGTTGCAGCCGGGACGTTCGCTGTGGCCGGCGATCGCCGACTTGGTCGACGTGGTCGGTCCGGCGCGTTGCCGCGGCAGGCTCGTCGCCACCCCGATGGGTTGGCCGGCTGCCACGTTCGACGCCGAGGGCACCGTCCACGGCACGCTGCTCCGCCCCCGCGGACCACGATCCGCCGCGAGGCTGAGGTCCGTCGCGGACCGCATCGAGGCCGCAGGTGACCTGTTCGTTCGGGTGACGATCGAGGTGGACGGCCCCGACGGCCGCCAGCCGGCGGTCGCGTACGCCTGGAACCTCGAGCGCGGTCAGCCCCCGGGCAGGCCGCTTCCCGACGGCCGGTGGGAGCCGTGAGGACGCGACGAGGAGCTGCGCGCGGTCTCGCCTACCCTTGCACGACGTCCCGGACCCGGAGGTCGTGCGTGGCTCTGTCCGCCGAAGAGGTGCGTTACGTCGCGTCACTGGCCCGACTGGCCCTCAGCGACGACGACGTTCAACGGCTCGCACCGCAACTGTCGAAGATCCTCGAGTACGCCGAGCAGGTCGGACAGGTGGCTGCCGACGACGTGGTGGCCACCTCCCACCCGTACCCGCTGCACAACGTCCTCCGCGAGGACGCTGTGGCGCCCTCACCGCCACGCGAGGACCTGCTCGCGGCCGCCCCCGCGGTCGAGGACGACCGCTTCGTGGTCCCGCGGATCGTGGCGGAGGAGGGGTGATGGAGCTGATCGCCCGCTCCGCCGCCGAACTCGCCCGGCTGATGACGATCGGCGAGATCAGCGCCCGCGAGGTGGTCGACGCCCACCTGGGCCGCATCGCCGAGGTCGACGGTGACCCCACCGACGCCGGTCCTCGCGACGTCCACGCTTTCCTGCACGTGACCGCGGACGCGGCCCGGGCGCACGCCGCCGACATCGACGCACGCCGCGCGCGCGGCGAGGCGCTCGGGGGTCTGGCCGGCGTCCCGCTGGCCCTGAAGGACGTCTTCGTCACCCGCGGTGTGCCAACGACCTGCGGGTCGCGGATCCTTGAGGGCTGGCGGCCACCCTACGACGCCACGGTGGTCGAGCGTCTGCGCGCCGCGGACGTGGTGGTCGTCGGGAAGACGAACATGGACGAGTTCGCCATGGGGTCGTCGACAGAGAACTCCGGGTACGGCCCGACCCGCAACCCCTGGGATCTCGACCGCGTCCCCGGGGGATCTTCGGGCGGTTCGTCCGCCGCTCTCGCTGGGCTGCAGGCGCCACTCGCGTTGGGGACCGACACCGGTGGGTCCATCCGTCAGCCCGCCGCGGTCACCGGGACGGTGGGGCTCAAGCCCACGTACGGGGTGGTGTCGCGGTACGGCCTGATCGCGTTCGCCTCCAGCCTCGACCAGGCCGGACCGATGGCGCGGACCGTGGAGGACGCCGCCCTGCTGCATCAGATCATCGCCGGTCACGACCCGCGTGATTCGACGTCCATTCCCGAGCCGGCCCCCGACGTGATCGCCGCGCTGCGTGACGGCATCCGCGGTATGCGCGTCGGAGTCGTCCGCGAGCTCGGTGGCGAGGGCTACCAGCCGGGCGTCGCAGCCAGCTTCCGTGATGCCCTGGCCACGCTCGAGTCGCTGGGAACCGACGTCATCGAGTGCTCACTGCCACATGCCCCGTTCGCGCTCCCGGCCTACTACCTGATCGCCCCGTCGGAGGCGTCGAGCAACCTCGCACGGTACGACGGCGTCCGCTACGGCCTCCGCGTCGATGCGCCCACCACCGAGGAGATGAACGCGGCGACGCGGGCTCACGGCTTCGGTGCGGAGGTGAAGCGGCGCATCATGATCGGGACGTACGCGCTGTCGGCCGGGTACTTCGACGCCTACTACCTGCAGGCCGGGAAGGTCCGCACCCTGGTGCTGCGTGACTTCCAAGCCGCGTTCGACGAGGTCGACGTCCTGGTCAGCCCAACCTCACCCAACGTCGCGTTCCCGATCGCGGAGAAGATCGACGATCCCCTGGCGATGTACCTCAACGACATCGCCACGGTGCCGGCCAACCTGGCGGGCATCCCAGCGATCTCGGTGCCCAGCGGCTTGGACGACGCCGGTCTGCCGGTCGGCTTGCAGATCATGGCGCCGGCGCTCCGTGAGGATGTGGCGCTGCGGGTGGCGTGGGCCTTCGAGCAGGCCACCGGCTTCGACCCGATCCCCCGTGGCGCCAACGCCGTCGCGGTCCCCGGGGAGGTGGCGGCGTGACCGACGGCTGGGAGTTGGTGGTCGGACTCGAGGTCCACGTCGAGCTGAGCACCGCGTCGAAGATGTTCTGCGGTTGCGCGACGGACTTCGGCGCCCCGCCCAACACCCGGGTGTGCCCGGTTTGCACCGGCCAGCCCGGTGCGCTCCCGGTGGCCAACGCCGCAGCGGTGGACTCGGCCGCGCGGCTGGGACTGGCGCTCAACTGCGCGATCGCCCCGACCTGCTGGTTCCACCGCAAGAACTACTTCTACCCCGACCTGGCCAAGAACTACCAGATCAGCCAGTACGACATCCCGCTGTGCTCCGAGGGGTGGCTGGACGTCGACACCGACGGTGCGCCGGCCCGGATCGGCATCGAACGCGTCCACATGGAGGAGGACACCGGGAAGATGGAGCACCGCGGCGGCGGCGGACGCCTCCACGGCGCCGACAAGTCGCTGATCGACTACAACCGCTGCGGCATCCCGCTGCTGGAGTGCGTCTCCAAGCCCGACATCCGCAGCCCCGAGCAGGCGGGCGCCTTCGTCCGGGAGCTGCAGGGGATCGTTCGGACGCTGGGCATCTCGGACGCCAAGATGGAGGAGGGGTCGTTGCGGTGCGACGCCAACGTGTCGGTCCGCCGCATCGCCACGGACGGGACCAGCGACCCCTACGGGACGCGGTGCGAGATCAAGAACCTCAACTCCATCCGGTCGCTGGTCCGTGCGGTGACCTACGAGGCGGAGCGCCAGATCCACGTCCTCGAATCCGCCGGCCAGATCGTGCAGGAGACCCGCCACTGGGACGAGGAACGCGGCCTGACGGAGCTGTTGCGCCGGAAGGAGGCCGTGACCGACTACCGCTACTTCCCCGATCCCGATCTGGTCGAGGTGGTCTCGAGCGCGGCGTGGGTGGAGCAGCTCCGCGCCACGCTCCCCGAGCTGCCCGCCACCGCGCGCGGCCGGCTGGTCGAGGCCGGGGTCGACGCCGCGCAGGCCGCCACGATCGTGTCCTACGGGCTGCTGGCCTGGTACGACGCCGCCGTGGGGCTCGACGCTGACCCGCGGACGACCGCCAACTGGCTGACCGGCGAGGTCGTCGCGCAGCTCAACGAGCGCGGAGCCGAACCGGCCGACACCCCCATGACCGGTCACCACATCGGCGAGCTCGTCCGTCTGGTCGACGACGGCACGCTGTCCCACAAGCTCGGTCGGGAGGTCCTCGACGCGGTCTTCGAGACCGGAGCCGCACCGACCAGGATCGTCGAGGAGCGGGGACTGCAACAGATCTCCGACGAGGCTGCGCTCGAGGCACTGATCGAACGCATCATCGCGGATAACCCGGAGACGGCCGCCACGATCCGTGAGGGCAACACCAAGGCGATCGGGGCGCTCGTCGGTCAGGCGATGCGCGAGACCCGCGGACGAGCCAACCCACAGGTCGTCAACCAGCTCCTGGCCGACCGCATCCTGGGAGGCTGACCGTGTCGCCGTCCGTCACCGGCCTGGGGGAGCTCCAGGGTGCCCACCGCGGTCGGGTACCCTACGCATGATCTGCCCATCGATCGGCGCGTGAGTGATGCGGAGACCGGGGCCACCACGCGCGTCCGACTCCACGGAGGCTCCATGGGTCCGCTCCACTCCGACGCGCTGCTGCAGCTCGACGCTCCATCCGATGCGTTCTGTTCCGAGCCGACCGACATCCGCGTGGAGGGTTCGATCGAGCTGATCGAGCGCACGCCCATCCTGGCTCGCGCGACGATCGCCGTCGAGACGGAGCGTGCGTTCCACGTCCTGGACGTCACCGAGCACGCCCGCGAGCTGGTCGAGGGCTCGGGGGTGCAGGAGGGCACGGTCGTCGTCTACACGCCCCACACCACCTGCGCGGTCAAGATCAACGAGCGCGAGACGTGCTTCCTCGAGGACTTCCGGCTGTTCATGGAACGGCTCGTGCCGAGCGACGCCTACTACCGCCACGACGACTACGAGCTGCGCACCGAGAACCTCGACGACCCCGAGAGCGAACCCGTCAACGGCCACGCACACATCAAGTCGATGCTCGTGGGTTCCGCGTCGGAGCACATCCCGGTCGTCAACGGCGAACTGGCCATGGGCCGCTGGCAGCGGATCATGTTCATCGAGCTCGACCAGGCCCGACCGCGTCGGGTGGTCCTGCAGGTCCAAGGCTGGCGGTGAGACGTCAGCGGCACGCCCGCTCGGGATGGTGGCGCACGATCGCTTCTCGCCGACCGCGGCCGTCTGTAGCCTCCGGGGACGCAGCTTGACGGCGACGGAAGGCCACCGGATGCAACCACGGGACGTGGTCGAGGCTTGGCTCGGGGCGTTCAACCGGCACGACGCGGAAGCCTGTGGCGAGCTGTGCACGCCGGACGTGCACTTCATGGCGGGCGGAGGCAGGGAGGTCATCGACGGCAACATGGTGTTGATGACCGATCTGAAGCTGGCCTTCGAGCACTGGGAGAAGTGGACGCTGACGCCCAACCGCTGGACGTGCGACGGGGACCGCTGCGTGGTGGAGGTACACAACTACGCCATCTGCGGTGAGACCGGGAAGGTGCGTGAGACCGAGG
>JALYHG010000005.1 GCA_030776725.1 Actinomycetota bacterium | reverse complement strand
GTGCCACGCCGTACTGGCCGTGCCCACCGGTCTGCTTGACGTGGCGTCCGAGCCCCTGCGCGCGGCTCTTGAGCGTCTCGCGGTAGGCGATCTTCGGCGGAGACTGTTCCACCTCCACGCCGAACTTACGCTGCAGGCGTCGGCGCGTCACGTCCACGTGCGTCGGTCCGTACGCGCGGAGCACCATCTGGTGGGTCACGGGGTCGCGTTCGACCCGGAGGCTGGCGTCCTCCTCGACGATCCGCGCCAGACCGGTCGACAGCTTGTCCTCGTCGCCGGCACTGTGAGGCGTGACCGCCACGCGGAAGTACGGCTCGGGCGCTTCGACCGCCGCCACCTGCGGAGGTGTGGCGCCTTTGGCGTGCAGAACGTCACCGGTGAGCACGTCGTCGAGCTTGGCGACCCCAACGAGGTCGCCGGCGGGCAGGTGGGACACCGGGACCTGTTCCTTGCCGCGGAGCGTGAACAGCTGGTGCATGCGCAGCTCGCTCCCGGTGCGCGCGTCGATCAGGTGATCGTCCGCGGTGAGCGTCCCCGACAGCACCCGCAACACGTTGATGCGACCGACGTAGGGGTCGGAGAACGTCTTGACGACCGTGGCGGTGGTGGCGTCGTCGGGGGTCGCGGCGACGGCGGCACGGTCGGTCGGCGACGGGCACTGATCGACCAGGAAGTCCGCGAGCAGGTGCACGCCGAGAGCCAGCTCCGCCGAGCCGCACAGCAACGGGTAGAACCCCGAGCGGGCGATCCCGCGGGCGAACACCGCGCCGAGTTCCTTGGCGTCGGGGACGTCGCCTTCGAGGTAGCGTTCGAGCAGGTCGTCGTCGTTCTCGACGATCGCCTCGACCAGGAACTCGCGGTTGCTCTCGGCCTGTGTGCGACGTTCGGCCGGGACCTCCTGCTCGACCCGCTCGCCGTCCTTCAGCTGCACCGCCGTGAAGTGCAGCAGGTCGATGACGCCGGTGAACTCCGGCCCGATCCCGATCGGCATGTGCACGGGAGCCAGCGCCCGGCCGTACCGCTGGCGGAGCTCATCGACGCTGCGTTGGAAACCGGCGGTGTCCTTGTCGAGCTTGTTGAGGAAGACCACCCGCGGCAGCGACACGTCGTCGCACGCCGCCCACAGCTCCTCGTGCTGTGGCTGGACGCCGGCGGTGGCGTCGACCACGAAGACCGCCACGTCGGCCGCGGTGAGCGCGGGGTAGGCATCGCCGATCGCCTCGGCGCCCCCGGGCGCGTCGAGCAGGTTCAGCTTGTAGCCGCGCCACGGGATGGCAGCCAACGCCAAGCTCAGCGAGTGGTGGCGGTCCTGCTCCTCGGGTTCGAAGTCGAGCGTCGCCGTGCCGTCGGCCGTCCGACCTCGGCGTCCGATCAGCCCGGCGGCTTCCAGAAGGGCCTCTGCCAGGGTGGTCTTGCCCGTCCCCGTGTGCCCGAGGAGCAGCACGTTGCGCAGCTTCTCGGTGGGGACGCTCAGATCCTTCGACATGTCGATGCCTTCCGCCCGCCCCGCTCCGTCGGCGGGGGGGCCATCGTAGAGTCGCGACGGCGCCGACGGGAGCCGGTCTGCGACCTTGCCGCCGCTGCCGGCCGTCCGTACCGTCCCCGCCGCTGACCCGCTCCACAGCAGGGAACGAAGTGGCTCTCGACGCCCACGGTCGCGGTCCGTTGCGCCGGATCATCGACCCGGTCGGCGTGGGCGTGGCACGGCTGGGGATCACTGCCAACTGGGTGACCGCGGCAGGGCTGGTCCTCACCGCGGTCGCCGCCGGCATGGTCGTGACCGGCCGGTTCGCCGCCGGCGGGTGGCTGCTGGTCGCCGGTGGCCTGGCGGACACCGTCGACGGAGCGGTCGCCCGCGCGACGGGAGCAGAGAGCCCCGCCGGCGGGTTCTTCGACTCGGTCGCCGACCGCATCTCCGACGGGGTGATGCTCGCGGCGATCGCCTGGGCCGTCCGTGATCAGCCGGCCACGTTCGCCGCTGCGGCGCTGGCGCTGATCGCCGCGCAGGTCACCAGCTACGTCCGAGCCAAGGCCGAGTCGCTCGGTTCGACCTGCACGGTCGGGATCGTGGAACGTGCGGAACGCGCCATGGCGATCATCGTGGCGCTGATCTTCCACCGCTGGCTGATGGTCCCGGTCCTGTGGCTGCTGGCCGTCGGAGGGACGGCAACCGTGGTGCAGCGCATCGTCCACGTGGTACGCAAGCTCGACCGCCAACCCACCGGGACGCAGCGGTGAACGACGACGACGCTCGGCACCGGGGGGCCACCGGTCTCGAGGGCCTGCCTCCGGCCCCGCCGATGTCGTCCCGGCAGTGGGCGACCTACCTGCAGTACCGGGCGGTGTGGGCGTCGGCGGCCCGACTCCCGGACGCGCTCGCGTGGCGGGCGCCCGACCCCATCGGTGACGCGTGGTACCGGTTGGCGCCCCGCCGCCAGCGCCGTCAGGTCCGCAGCAACCAGGCTCGCGCCGCGGGGCACGTGCGCCGGCGTGAGCTGGATCGTCTGGTGCGTGACGCGTACCGATCCTACGCCCGGTACTGGCTGGATTCCTTCCGGGTGCACACCCTGGATCCCGACGACGTGCTGGCACGGACCGACGATGTCGACACCCGGATCCTCGACGAGGTGCGCTCGGACGGTGGCGGCGCCATCCTCGCGACCGGCCACCTCGGCTCGTGGGAGATCGGGGCGTTCTTCTCCACGCAGCGTGACTGGCGGTTGACCGTCGTGGCGGAGGTGCTCGAGCCACGCCCGCTGTTCGAGCGGTTCGTGGAGCTCCGCCGCGCCCTGGGCCTGGATGTGATCCCGCTCGTGCGTGGCGGCGACGCGGTTGGCCGCCTCGAGCAGGTGGTCCGCGACGGGGGGACCGCCACGCTCCTGGCCGACCGCGACCTCACCGGCACGGGCCCGATCGTGACATTCTTCGGGGAGCCCTGCCGACTTCCGCCGGGTCCGGCGGCGCTGGCCCGCCGCACCGGCCGGCCGGTCGTGCCCGGCG
This sequence comes from Actinomycetota bacterium, assembly GCA_030776725.1. NCBI lineage: Bacteria > Bacillati > Actinomycetota > Actinomycetota bacterium. The sequence continues at coordinate 1,283 of JALYHG010000005.1, read as the reverse complement.
CGTGCTTCACGACCCCGCGGGGGTGGCGGGCGGTGGTGCACGAACCGCTCGACATCGCCCACCTCCCGGTCCCCGACGGCACCCAACAGATCGCGCAGGCGCTGGAGCGCCTGATCGGGCTGGCTCCCGAGCAGTGGCACGTGTTCGTGCCCAACTGGCTGGCGGACCGCGAGCCCGACCACCCGCTGCTGCGTGGCGGCGACGACCGCGAGCCGCCGATCAGCGGTGAGCCGCGGTGACGGTGCCACGATGAGGGTTGCGCTGGTCTGCCCTTACGACATCACCGTGCCCGGCGGCGTCCAGGCGCACGTCACACGTCTCGCTGAGCGGTTGAAGACCGGCGGCGACGATGTGCTGGTGGTCGCGCCGGCGCGCCACGACCCGCCCGACGACGTCCACGCCGTGGGAGGGTCGTTGGGGGTCACGTTCAACCGATCGGTGGCGCCGATCGCCTACTCACCGCTGGCGATCCGGCGTGCGCTGGCGGCGCTGCGTGACTTCACACCGGCCGTGGTGCACGTCCACGAGCCTGCTGCGCCGCTGCTGTCGCTCGGGACGTGCCTGGGGGCCCGACACCCGCTGGTCGGGACGTTCCACGCCTGGTCGGACCGCGACCGCTTGTACCGGGCGGCGCGGCCGCTGCTGCGGGCGGCGGTCGCACGCCTCGACGCGTGCATCGCCGTGAGCCGCCCCGCCCGCGACTACCACGCGGCGGCGTTGGGCCTCCCGGCGGGCGCGTTCCTGGAGATCCCCAACGGGGTCGAGTTCGAACGCTTCGCGGCAGCGGCCCCCAGCGCCGACCGCGCCGACGACGCCCCGACCGTGCTGTTCGTGGGACGCCTCGAGCGCCGTAAGGGTCTCGAACAGCTCGTCCGCGCGTTCATCCGCGTCAAGACCCAGCGGCCGTCGGCCCGCCTGGTCGTGGTCGGCGAGGGGCCCGAGCGCCGCCGTTGCGAGGCGATCATCCCCGAGCGGCTGCGGTCCCAGGTCACCTTCGTGGGACGTGGCGGGCCCGACGACCTGCCGAGCCTGTACGCCGCCGCTGACGTCTTCGCGGCGCCGGCGCTGGGGGGCGAGTCGTTCGGGATCGTGCTGTTGGAGGCGATGGCCGCCGGGACGCCGGTGGTGGCCAGCGCCATCCCCGGCTACCGGACGCTGCTACGCGACGGGGTGGAGGGCCGGCTGGTCCCGCCCGGCGACGTCGCCGCTCTCGCTCAGGCGCTGGACACCCTCCTGGGCAACCCGTCGCTGCGCGAGGCGATGAGCCGGGCGGGGCGCGAGAC
>JALYHG010000004.1 GCA_030776725.1 Actinomycetota bacterium | reverse complement strand
TGGCGGGCGACACGTCGGGAGTCGGATGTGAGAAGTGCGGGTGACTGATCGCAGCCGATCACTGTCCGTCATGTAGCACGCAGCCGGAGCCGCCCTCCGACCTGTCAGTACCGGGCGTTCCCACACGCCGGCGCGGACCTCAGTCCCCGGCCGCGTCGGTTGGGCGCGCGCCCCGTCAGGCGTCGCTGGCGCCGGTGAGCCGGCGGACGCGCAGGACCACGTCGCGGATGTGGCGGGCACCTGGAGGCACCGGCTCGGGGCGCGGTCGGGTCTCGTGGAGCTCGACCTCCCATCCGTCGTCGAGGTGCGCGGCGACGTCGCCCGGCATGACGTAGTCGTCCGGGTCGGAGCCGTGCTCGGTGGCATGTGCGGGGTCGAGCTCGTGATGGACGACCAGCAGCGTCCCGCCCAGCGCCACCGCTCCGAGCAGGGCGGTGATCGCCGCGTCGTCATCGGTGCGGCGCAGCACCATGTACTGGGCCGAGACGAGGTCGTGCACGCCCGGCCCGCTGGGCATCTCGAGCAGGCCGGCATGGACCCACGTGACCTCGACACCCGCCTCACGGGCGGCAGACTCGGCGCGGTCGAGTGCCACCCGGGACGGGTCGGCGGCCGTCACCTGCCAACCCTGCTGGGCGAGCCAGATCGCGTCCGCACCCTCGCCGCACCCTACGTCGAGCGCCGTTCCGGGCACGAGGTCGGCGACCTCGGCGACCATGGTGCCGTTCGGCCGGCCGGACCACCTCGGGACGCCGTCGCCGTCGCCGGCGTAGCGCTGGTCCCACTCGCGGGCGTCGTGATCGTCATGGCGGTGCATCAGGCTCCCTGATGTGCCAGGGCCGTGTCCTGGGCCACCAGATCGGCGTTGACGGCGGCGCCGGCACGGTTGCCCTGGGCCGCGGCGGTGATCACCTGCGCCGACGGGTCGGTGACATTGCCTGCCACCCACACCCCGGCGACGTCCGTGCTTCCCGTCGCGTCGGCGGGTACGTGAACGCCGAACCCGGACGGGTGGTCGACGGCCCGGACACCCAAGTCGGCGAGCAGGGCGGACCGTGCGACGAACCGGGGGGCGACCGCGAGCGCCTCGAGCGCGACCTGTCGCCCGTCGGCCAGCCGCACGCAGACCAGGGCGTCGTCGCGCACCTCGAGGGCGACGACCTCACCCTCGACCACCTCGACGTCACGCGCCACGAGCCCCGCGGTCTGCTCGGCGTCGAGCTCCGGGCTGGTGTGGCGCAGCAGCACGACCCGGTCGCTGAGCTGGCGGAACAGTCCCGCCTGGTGCAGTGCCACGTCGGAGGTGGCCAGCACGCCGATGGGGCGGTCGCGGACCTCCCATCCGTGGCAGTACGGGCAGTGGAGCACGTCGCGCCCCCACCGCTCGGCCAGCCCGGGGACCTGCGGCAGCTCGTCGACAAGGCCGGTAGTCACCACCAACCGCCGCGCGAGCACCGTGCCGCCCCCGTACAGCCCCACTCGGAACCGATCGCCGACCCGGCTGGCGCTCGTGGCGCGCTCGGCGTGGTGCTCGACGCCGTAGCGGGCCACCTCGGCCCGGCCGAGCTCGAGCAACTCCTCTGGCGGGGTGTCGTCACGGCTGAGGAATCCGTGCACCGCGGCGGTCGGGGCGTTGCGTGGCTCGCCCGCATCCACGACCAGCACGGAGCGGCGGGAGCGGCCGAGCACCAGCGCGGCGGACAACCGGCCGGCCCACCACCGATGACGAGGACATCGACCTCACCGTGGTCAGTCAGGGACGAGGTGGGAGACATGACGCGTCCTTTCAATTGGCGCGCAGCGTACGGCGCGCCCCGCCTGTGGCAAGATGAATTGCTATATCGGCAAAGGACGCCGCGAGTCTCCAACCGACCACGGGAGAGCCAGCCATGATGGACGAGTCGCCGGACGCGGCCCTCGACCAGCGGGTGCGCGGGCGGCTCCGCCAACTGCGCACCGAGCGGGGCCTCACCCTCCAGCAGGTCGCGGACGCGGCCAGCCTCGACGCGTCGACGCTGAGCCGACTCGAATCCGGCAAGCGGCGTCTGGCGATCGACCACCTCCCTGGACTGGCGACCGCGCTGGGCGTCAGCGTGGACGAGCTGCTCGCCCCGACCACCACTCCCGACCCACGCGTACGACGCCAACCCCACACCGGCCCGGGCCTGACCCTGTGGCCACTGACGCACCGCGGACCCGCCGCCGGCCTGCACGCCTACAAATGCCGCATCGACGCCAGCCGCGACACCCCACCCCATCCGATCCCGGTCCACCAAGGCCACGACTGGATGTACGTGCTCAGCGGCCGGATGCGGCTGCTGCTCGGCGACGAGGACCTAGTAATCGAGCCGGGCGAGGCCGTCGAATTCTCCACCCTCACACCCCACTGGTTCGGGGCAGTCGACGGGCCCGTGGAGCTGATCGCCATCTTCGGCTCCCAGGGCGAACAGGTCCACCTGCGCACCTGAGCACGACGCAACCACCGCGGTGGCCGCCACTTGCGGTCACCCAGCACGCCAACGGGTCGAACGACAACCCCTTCCATGAACGTCGCCTTCGTCCGAGACGGACGATCGGTAGCGCCCGATTCGTCTGCGGGTCGTCGAGCCGATCGCCTGACGCGCCCGCCTGCTGAGTACAGC
>JALYHG010000003.1 GCA_030776725.1 Actinomycetota bacterium | reverse complement strand
GCTCTGCGTCGGTCGCGATCTCGACGAGCACGTCGCGCACCTCGGCGAAGGCTTCATCCTCGCCCACGTCGGCGTCTCGGCTGGTGGTCATCAACAGCTATCTTCGCGTCCCAAGGCCGCCACGTCGAACGCTCACCGCGTACAGGACGAGCGGGGGACACCCCAACGGCGCGTGGCTCCAGGTTCGTGAACTAGTGGGACGGGGCGGCGCAACCTCGCGAGAACCGCCCACCCGGGGGATGTTGGCAGGCCCGATGCCACGGCACGCTGCGCTGCAGCTACCGCGCGAGCCTTGGCAAGGTCCCCATGCGAACGACGCTCCCCGACGATCACCACAGCGACGCACCGCCACCTGCAACGCTCGTCGCCGTCGCCGACGACCGACCGGTGGTACGTGCCGGGGTACGTGCCGCCTTGACCGGTGCCGGCCACGTCGTTTCGGAAGCGACCCTCTCGCAGGCGGCGGAGACAGTGCGTACCAGGTCACCGCACGTCCTGGTGGTGGCGTCTGGCGGCGAAGATCCCGCAGCGTTCCAGGCGGTGGCAGCTGCCAAGGCCGCCCGCAGCGACGTGCCGGTTCTGCTCCTCTCCGACGACTTCACGCCGGCCGATCTCCGCGACGCGGTCTCGGCCGGCGCGGACGGGTTCGTGATGACGTCGGCACCGCTGGTAGAGCTGCGCCAGGCGGTCGCCGCCGTGACCCGGGGCGAACCCGCGATACCGCCGCAGGTGACGGTCCACCTTGTGGAGGTGTGGCGCGGCGACGTACCGAGTTCTGAGCCACCGTCGCTCACCGGCCGCGAGCGCGACGTGCTCAGGCTGATGTCCGAGGGGCTGACCAACCAGCAGATCGCCGAACGACTGGTGCTGTCGCCGCGGACGGTCAAGACCCATGTGGCCAACATGCTGGCCAAGCTGGGCGTATCCGACCGCACCAGCGCCGTCGCCCGCGGGTTCCGACTGGGGCTCCTGCGCTGACCAGCGGCGCCCCGCAGGCCGCTGTCCCCTATCGTGTCGACTGGAGCAGGCACCGTCTCGGCGCTGCGGAGGGGTCACCGTGCCGAACGACGACAGAACGCCGCGCCGCGACCGCGACGACCACGACGAGTTGCTCACGCCCGCTGAGGTCGCCAGGGTGTTCGGTGTCGACCCCAAGACGGTCACGCGGTGGGCGAACCAGGGCAAGCTCCAACCGATCCGGACCCTCGGAGGCCACCGCCGCTACCGCGCTTCGGAGGTCCGCCGACTCCGCGAAGAAGCGGGCTGACGACAGCCGCAGCGACCTCCTGCCGCGCGCACCGTGCGGAGGCGATGCGCCCACGGCTGGGCTCACCCACGACGTGCGCTCGATGAGGACCGGACGCGCCTGACGGGCCGGCGGGCACCCGGGGGAACTCCTGAGAGGGTCGTGCGGCTGCCCATCCGTCGCCATGAGACAGGGCCGAGACACCCTGCGGCCATCCTCCCTGACACGACCGCGTGAACCGGCGCCGCGACCGCGTGAACTGGCGCGATGACTCGCCGGTTCAGGTTGTCCCACATCTTCGCAGGCCGTCTGTAGGAGCCGTATGGGCGAGAGGAAGGATCACAGGCGTCTGACGCCTGAGCAGCGTCGAGCGTTCGTCGAAGCGCTCCTACAGCTCAAGGCGAACGGGGCGTACGATCGGTACGTGGCCGAGCGCCGACGCGTGTTCACGGCTGGCGGACCGGCCCGCTTCGGACCGGCCTTCCTGCCCTGGAACCGGGAGTTCCTGCACCAGTTCGAGCTCGACCTGCAGGCCATCGATCCCGATGTGACCCTGCCCTACTGGGACTGGACCGTGGACCGATCCGGCGGGTCGTCGCTGTGGGACACCGACTTCCTGGGTGGCGGCGGCGACGGGCCCGACGAGGTGGTGACCACCGGCCCGTTCGCCTTCGCTTCCGGAGCCTGGCGGTTGGTCGAGACGTCCTCGCCCATGGATCCCGGTCCGGCACTGCGGCGCCGGCTCGGACCCACTCCGCCCCTCCCCACCCCGGCCCAGCTGGACGCCGTGCTGGGTTGCACTCCCTTCCACCGCTTCGCCGCGGTCCTCGACGAGCTCCTGCACAGCAGCGTGCCCGCCTGGGTCGGCCGCACAATGGCTTCCGCGACCGCCCCGAACGACCCAGCGTTCTGGTTGCACGCCTGCAACGCGGATCGGTTATGGGCGGTCTGGCAGGAGCGCCATCCCGACTACTCCCCGTACCTGCAGCCCGGTGAAGGCCCCATCGGGCAAGGCCTCGACGACCCGTTCACCGTCGGGTACACCACGAAGCGGCCTGGAGACCTGCTCAACCACCGGGCCCTGGGCTACCGCTACGGCACCGACCTCCCGCTCGGCACAGTACCCTTGGTGGTCGGTGCCCCGCCGATCTGCACAGCGATCGGGACGGATGGCGAGCAGGACCACTACCAGTTCGTCGTCGCCGCAGCGGGCACCTACGTCATAGAGGCCGATGGCCTGGCGGATGCCGCACTGGCGCTGTACGGGCCCGACGACGCCTCTGCGCTGGTCGTCGACCGCGACGGTGATGCCGGTCGGAGGGTGGAAGTCGGGCTCACGGCCGGGAGCTACCTGGTCCGGATCCGCCACGGCGGCCCCGGGGCGAACCGCGGCAGGTACAGCGTGGCCGTCCGTGGCCAGCCCTCACCGCAGCCGCCGCCCGCCATCGCAGTCAA
>JALYHG010000002.1 GCA_030776725.1 Actinomycetota bacterium | reverse complement strand
TGGTCACCCACCTCGACCTGCGTACCGGCGACCTCGCCGACCGGGTCGGATGCCCACGTGACGTAGCCTTGGCTCGCAGACCAACGGAAGCGTGACCCGTGAGCACCCTCCAGGCGTGGCTGATCGTCGGGGTCCCCGGGCTCGTCATCGTCGCTGGTCTGTTCGCCGGGCGCTCGCCGGTCCGCGCCGCGTTCGGCTACCTCGTCCTCGCCGTCCTCTTCGCGTTCCTCCTGCTCGTCCCGCGCAGCCCGATGTCAGCCGCCTTGGTCGGCACGATCGGTTTCCTACTGGTGGCGGCAGGCCGGGGAGAGACCGCGGTCGAGACCCAGGCCGCCGCGCGGGACGTCCCGATGCGGGTCGACGACCCCGACGTCGACCAACCTGAGCGGGTCTGACGCCACCTCGCAGACCATGCCGCACGGGCAACGCCGCCTCGAACGAGTCGCCGTGCTGCGCCCCGGCCGTGTGGACCTCCGCTGGTACCCTCGGCCGCGTTCACGGACGTCGCAGGGCTCTGCATGACGACCCGCCGGTACTTCATCCGCACCTTCGGGTGCCAGATGAACGAGCACGACTCGCAGCGCGCGGCGGGCGTGCTGGAGACGCTCGGGTACCGCCCCGCACCCGACGAGGACTCCGCCGACCTGGTGCTGTTCAACACCTGCGCGGTCCGCGAGAACGCCGACAGCAAGCTCTACGGGGCGTTGGGACGGCTCAAGCCGCTCAAGGACGACCGTCCCGACCTGACCATCGTGGTCGGGGGCTGCCTCGCTCAGAAGGACCGCGGTGACATCGCCGAGCGCGCCCCGTGGGTGGATGTCGTCTACGGCACCCACAACCTCGTCAACCTCCCGGCGCTGCTGGCCCAGGCCGACGCGCAGTCGCTCCCGGTGGTGGAGATCCTCGAGCAGATCGAGACCTTCCCGTCGGCCCTGCCCAGCAAGCGGGAGGTGCGCCACCACGCCTGGGTCTCGATCAGCGTGGGGTGCAACAACACCTGCTCGTTCTGCATCGTCCCGGCTCTGCGCGGCCCGGAGCGTTCGCGGCGCATCGGCGAGATCGTCCACGAGGTGCAGCTGCTGGTCGCCGACGGCGTGATCGAGGTCAGCCTGCTCGGCCAGAACGTCAACTCCTACGGCCGGGACCTGTACGGCGAGGCGATGTTCGCCGAGCTGCTCCGCGAGCTCGGCGAGATCGACGGCCTCGAGCGGGTGCGGTTCACCAGTCCCCACCCGCGCGACTTCACCGTGGACGTGCTCGAGGCGATGGCGGAGGTGCCCAACGTCTGCGAGCACCTGCACCTGCCGCTGCAGTCGGGCTCCGACCGTGTCCTGAAGGCGATGCGCCGGTCGTACCGGCAGCGTCGGTACCTCGACCTGGTGGAGCGGGCCCGGACGGTCGTGCCCGGGTGTGCGCTCACCACTGACATCATCGTGGGGTTCCCCGGCGAGACCGAGGATGACTTCGCCGAGACCCTGGCGGTGTGCGACACGGTCGGCTTCGACCAGGCGTTCACCTTCCAGTACTCGCCCCGACCCGGCACCGACGCAGCCACCATGGCCGACCAGGTCGACCCCGATGCCGTCGCCGACCGCTACGCGCGCCTGCAGGCGGTGACACGCGGCTGGTCGGAGCGCCGCCACCACGACCTGGTGGGTCGCGACGTCGAGGTCCTGATCGAGTCGCCTTCCAAGACCGACCCGCAGCGCTACTCGGGGCGGACCCGCGGCAACCACCTCGTCCACCTGCCGGTGGGCGGGGGGTACGCCCCCGGGGACCTGGCCACCGTCCCGGTCGTCGAAGCGGCGGCCAACTACGTCCTCGCCGGTCCCCCGATCGACGTGTGCCGCACGTCCGCGGGTCGGGCGACCGAAGCCGCCATCGCCGCCGGTGACGGGTGGACGGTCCAGCGGGTCGAGGCCCTCGGCCCGACGCTGCCGCTCGTGCCGGCCTGACGTGCGTGGCCTGGACGGGGCGGCCGTCATCCCCGGCGCCCCGCTGATGGTCCCCGCCGCGTCACCTGACCAGCCGGCGGACATCCGCGGCGAGGTCGCCGAGCTCCGCGACCTGGCCAACCGAGCACTGGCCGACCTACCGGACAGCGATGTGGTGGTCCTGGTCGCGGCCGGGCCACGGGGCATCTACGACCGGGCGATCGCCTCGCTGGCGCCGCTGGGAGTCGAGGGCGCTGAGGTGGAGCTTCCGGTCGCCACCGAGGCCGTCGACGACCTGTCACGGCTGACGCAGTACCCGATGTTCCGCGGCGATCCGCTGTCGCTGAGCCACTCCGTTCTGGCGCTGCAGCTGCACGCTGTGCGCGGCACCACCACGGTCCTGCCCGTCAACGTCCCACCCAACACCGACTTCGAGGTCCTGGTCAGCGTCGGTGCCAGCATCGGCGAGGCGTTCCGCGAAGCGGGACTCGTCGCCGTGGTCGTCGCGGCCGGCGACCTGTCGGCCGGTTTGTCCCAACGCAGCCCTGCTCACGTGATCGAGGGCGCGTCGCAGTGGGACGCCGCGGTCGTGGCCGCGGTGAAGGACGGCGACCTGCGCAGGCTGGCCGAGCTCGGCCCGGACGCCGCAGAACGCGTCCGCGCACTGGGATGGGCGCCGCTGGCCGTCGTCCACGGTGTGTGCGCGGCCGGGAGGCTGACACCGCAGCTGCTCGGGTACGGAGCGCCGTGCGGTGTCGGTGAGCTGGTGGCCGTCTGCGTCGGCGAAGGTCGACCCCGCCACGAGCCCTACGAGGTCGCCGCCACCCAGCGTCAGGGGGTCGTCCGGCGAACCGGCGACCGGCGGGGCTGATGGCCCACCGACGGGTGCTGGCGCTCGTCGGTCCGACCGCCAGCGGGAAGACCGATGT
>JALYHG010000001.1 GCA_030776725.1 Actinomycetota bacterium | reverse complement strand
CCGGGCGGGGCGCGAGACGGCTCAGCGCTACGACTGGCCGGTCGTGGCCCGCCAGGTCCGTGACGTCTACTCCGACGTCGTCGAGCGCGCCGGCGCATGACGGTTCGGTGTTCGCGTGGACGACCAGGCTCGCGCCACCGGGAACACCTCGCAGCTCACGCCCGTCGGCGATGGGGCCGTCGGCGCCCTCGGAGCTACGCCGACTCGGCTCGGTCCGGGTCGGCGGCTTCTTCGTGCGCCTGGACCCGTTCTTGTGTATCGACCGCTTCTCGGTGCGCGTGCTCGCCGCCGACCCCCGCCTGTCTGCGGCTCAGCTCCGCCAGGGGATCGTCCCTGCCGTACATGACCACCGTGTCGCCTGGTCGCAGCCGCGTGTCCGCGGCTGGGACGCCGAGGAACTCGCCCGAAGAGCGCCGCACACCCAGCACCAGGACGCCTTCGTTCGCCAGGTCGAGGTCACGGAGAGGCGTGTCAGCCAACCAGTCGTCGGGCTCGACCACGTGCTCCTGAACCGCGTACGGACCCGAGACGTTGAGCAGGCGCGTGTAGTCACGGACGGAGACGCCACTCGCCCAGCGACGGAGCCCCCGCTCGATCGAGCGTCGCATCACTCGCTCCAGCGGGTCGCTGGCCGTCAACAGCCACAGGATGGCGAGCCCGACCGCGAGCACCGCGAGCCGGGCCGCGGCGACGCGGGTGCTGTCGGTGTTGACGAACCCGACCACCAAGGAGGCGATGACCGTCGCGATGCCGGCGTTGCTGAGCAGCATCAGGACCAGGATGATGCGGCGCCGGACCGGGTGGTTCACGACCGTCTCGGCCTCGGAGGTGGTGAACCCCACGCCGGTGAAGGCCGACCTGGCCTGGAAGTACGCCAGGTCGTCCGACACACCGGTCACCGTCAACGCGGCGGTCCCCACGCGCGTGATCACAACGGAGATGGCGACGATCACCAGCACCGACCCGATCGCGAACATCCCTGCCTCCCGTCCCGACGTCGGCGGAGCATGCCACCCCCCGTGGCGCGACCTCGGTCGGTCCTGAGTCCGTAGGCTGCGCCGGCGCCCCGAACCTCCCGCCAAGAGGACGCGCTGTGTCCCGCCCCAACCCCCTCGCCGCTGTGCTCCTGGCCGTGGCCGCGCTGCTGATGGCGTGCGCGACGGACGGGGCAGCTCACCGCGATGCCGGCCGAGCCCCCACCGCCGACGATCATCCGGTGGGAACCGCCGGTGCGGGGCAGATGACGGCGCCGCTGACGGGGGAGCCGGTCGGCGACCCTGCAGTCGCCGACCGCCCGGTCGTGGCGGTCAAGGTCGAGAACAGTCCGGCCGGACGACCACAGTCGGGGCTCGATGCTGCCGACGTCGTCTTCGAGGAGCTGACGGAGGGAGGCGTGACCCGCTTCCTCGCGCTGTTCCAGAGCCGCATCCCCGAGCTGGTGGGCCCGATCCGTTCCGCCCGACCCGAGGACGCCCAGCTGGTGCCCGCCTACGACGCGATGCTGTTCATCTCCGGCGCGCGGCCGGATGTGCTGACGTCCCTCCGCGTCGCCGACGTTCCGTTCCTCACCGAGGACGGCGAGGTGCTGTGGCGCGACCGCAGCCGCACGCCACCACACAACGTGTTCGCCCGCGGCGAGGAGCTGTTCGCCGCAGCGGCCGATGACGTCCCGCCCGCCTCCCCGACCGGTTGGAGCTACGCGTCCGAGCCCCCGCAAGGCGCCGTCCCGTGCGGTGAGGGCTGCACCCAGGATCCGGGACTGTCGGTCACGGTCGAGATGTCACACGCGTCGGTAACCGGGTTCGAGTACGACCCGGACGCGGGCCTGTACCGGCGCCTGCAGGACGGCTCCCCCCACGTGGTCACCGGCGACGACCGGATCGGCGCCGCCAACGTCGTCGTCCTCGCCGTCGAGATCGGCCACGGCGGGTGCTGCGACGCGTCGGGGAACCCGTTGACGCAGACCCGGACGCTCGGGACCGGCCGAGGCGTGATCCTGCGCGACGGGCAGCGCTACCCCGCGAGGTGGACCAAGTCGCGCCCCGACCAGCACTACCGGTTCACCGGACCAGACGACCAGCCGTTCCCCCTCAAGCCGGGCCCGACGTGGCTCGTCCTCGCCCCCACCGCGGCGGTGCCGTGAAGGTACGCTGCGACATGATCCGCCCCTCCACCGGGGAGCTCGATGTCTGACCACAGCAGCCCCATCACCGGGACCACCCCGGTCAAACGCGGCCTCGCCGACATGCTCAAGGGCGGCGTCATCATGGACGTCGTCGACGCCGACCAGGCACGCATCGCGGAGTCCGCGGGCGCGGTCGCCGTCATGGCGCTCGAGCGCGTCCCCTCCGACATCCGCGCCCAGGGCGGCGTCGCCCGCATGTCCGACCCGGACAAGATCACCGAGATCCAGGAGGCGGTCACCATCCCGGTGATGGCCAAAGCCCGGATCGGCCACTTCGCCGAAGCGCAGGTGTTGCAGGCGCTCGGTGTCGACTACGTCGACGAGTCGGAGGTCCTGACCCCCGCCGACGAGCAGCACCACATCGACAAGTGGGCGTTCGACGTCCCGTTCGTGTGCGGGGCGACCAGCCTCGGAGAGGCGTTGCGACGGATCGCGGAGGGGGCCGCCATGATCCGCTCCAAGGGTGAGGCGGGGACCGGCAACATCGTCGAGGCCGTCCGCCACATCCGCGCCATCACCAGCGAGATCCGGCGGCTGGCCGGCCTCCGCGGCGAGGAGCTGTTCGCCGCCGCCAAGGACCTGCAGGCGCCTGAGGCGCTGGTGCGTGAGGTCGCCGACGCGGGCCGGCTCCCCGTCGTCCTGTTCACCGCCGGCGGTGTCGCCACGCCCGCCGATGCTGCGCTGGTGATGCAGCTGGGGTCCGACGGGGTCTTCGTCGGGTCGGGGATCTTCAAGTCCGCCGATCCCCAGCGGCGTGCCCGCGCGATCGTGGAGGCGACCACCCACTTCGACGATCCCGAGGTGATCGCGAAGGTGTCTCGTGGGTTGGGTGAGGCGATGCGCGGCATGGACGTCACAACGCTCGCCGCTTCCGACCGACTGGCCAGCCGAGGCTGGTGAGATGTCGGATTGGGTGCCGGGGGAGCGGCTCACCCGGACCCGCCCACCGGAGCCGGAGCTCCCCGACGACGCCCCGCTGATCGGCGTGCTGGCCCTGCAGGGCAACGTGCTGGAGCACCTGCGAGCTGTGCGTGAGGCCGGGGCCCACGCCGTGCGCGTGCGGCGCCCCGCGGACCTCGACGGCCTCGACGGGCTGATCATCCCCGGCGGCGAGTCCACCACGATCGGGCGGCTGATCTCGCACCTCGCGCTCGACGAGCCGTTGCGCCAGCACATCGCCGCGGGACTGCCGACGTTCGGGACGTGCGCCGGGATGATCCTGCTGTCCGACGAGCTCGCACAGGACCGGCCACAGACCCTGCTGGGAGGCCTCGATGTCACGACCCGGCGCAACGCCTTCGGCCGGCAGGTCGACTCGTTCGAGACCGACCTGGCGGTGCGCGGCATCGACGGCGGGCCGGTGCACGCCGTGTTCATCCGTGCGCCGTGGATCGAACGGGTCGGCTCGGACGTGGAGATCCTCGCCGAGGTGGCCGGTCATCCCGTGATGGTGCGGCAAGACAACCTGCTCGCCGCCGCGTTCCATCCCGAACTGACGGTCGATCGGCGGGTCCACCAGCTGTTCGTCGCGCAGGTTCGGGCGGCACGTCGGTCGGTGCGAGGCGGAGCCCCGGGGCGCGGGGAGGCCGACCCGGGTGCCCAGTACCCTGACCGATGAATCCACCGGAGGACGGTCGATGTCCGGCCACAGCAAGTGGTCCACGATCAAGCGGAAGAAGGGCGCCGCGGATGCCAAGCGCGGCAGGATCTTCGCGCGGCTCGTGCGTGCCATCGAGGTGGCGGCACGAGACGGCGGCGGCGACCCCGACTACAACCCGACGCTCGCCGACGCGATCCAGCGCGCCAAGGACAACTCCGTCCCCAAGGACACGATCGAGCGGGCGGTCAAACGCGGCTCCGGCGAGCTCGAAGGGGTGTCGTACGAGCCGGTGCAGTACGAGGGTTACGC